>JAIUMW010000365.1 GCA_022565365.1 Oceanicaulis sp. | reverse complement strand
GCGCCCAGGGCGCCCACAAGCTGGCGCGCGGCTATCGCCCGCACCTGGTCCACTCGGCCCATCATATTGAACATGAAGGCCTTCGCGCCGCAATCGCCCGCTATCTCGCCTCCGAACGCCCCGCCATGGAGGCCGAGCGCGAGGCGATGGACGCCGAGTCGCCGTTCAAGGCCGCGCCCTGAATTGGCGCATCGCGCAGATTTTGCTTAAGGTTTGCACTCAAAAGCGAGACCGGAGACCCGCCATGAGCCTGCACGGCGCCTATGACGACCAGAACATTTTCGCCAAGATCCTGCGCGGCGACGCGCCTGCGGTGAAAGTGTTCGAGGATGATCAAGTGCTTGCGATCATGGACGTTTTTCCGCAGAGCGAGGGGCATGTCCTGATCATCCCGAAAGCGCGGGCGCGCAATCTCCTCGACCTTCCCGGCGAGGCGGCGTCCGCCGCCATTGAGCGCGTGCAGCGCCTGGCCCGCGCGGTGGACGCCGCGCTCAAGCCCGACGGGGTGATGGTCGCCCAGTTCAACGGCGCACCCGCCGGCCAGAGCGTATTTCACGTGCATTTTCATGTAATTCCGCGCTGGGCGGACCGGACTATCGCGGGCCATGGCCAGGCCGGACAGGCCGATGTGAAAGCGCTGGAAGCCCTCGCCGAACAGATCAAGGCGGCGCTGTAAAAGCCTTCGCTCAGGCGTCGGGGGCGACAGTGAAGCACGGCTCACCGCGCGCCTGAAGCCGGGCGCAGGCCGCCCGGGCGATGTCGGCGTCCAGTCCGGAGAACCGGGCCCGCCACAGCTGCGAGCCGCCGCGCTGCAAGGGTTCGGTGGCGTAGCGCGCCGACGCCACCAGATCGCTAATGCCCAGCGCTGACACGGTTTCCAGCCGCGCCCGCGCCGCCGCCTGCGAGCCATAGGCGCCCACCTGGATCGACCAGCCGCGCGGCAACGCCAGCAGGGGCTGCGCCTCTTCAACCGGAGCGGCCAGCTCGTCGGCGTCGGCCAGGGTGACGCGCACCGGCGGCGCGCCCTGCGCCGATCCTTGCGCGGTTTGAGCGGGCAGGCCCGCCAGCTCCGCGGTCAGCCATTCCTGTTCCCGGATCGGATTGAGGCGGGGCACGTCCAGCGCCGCCAGCCGGATACCCTGATCGCGCGCATCCAGTGTGGTGAACGCCGCCTCCAGAAGCTCCCTGGCATGGGCGTCTCGCACCGCAGGCGAAGCGCCGCCCATGACGATGGCCACCAGCGCGCGCCCGTCGCGCTGCGCGGTCAGCGCCACGTTGAAGCCCGAGGCGCGGATATAGCCGGTCTTCAGCCCGTCCACGCCGGGCATGCTGAGCACCAGCGTATTGTGACTGTTGATGGTCCGACCGTTCCACACAAAGCGCGTCTCGGAGAAATAGGCGTATCGCTGGGGAAAATCGCGCCGCAGCGCGTAGGCCAGGCGCGCCATGTCGCGCGCCGTTGTGCGCTGCAGCGAATCAGGCAGGCCAGAAGCGTTGCGGAATGTCGTGGAGGTGAGGCCCAGCGTGCTTGCGCGCAGCGTCATGGCCTCGGCGAAGGCGGCTTCGGTCCCGCCCAGATGCTCGGCCACCACCACCGCGACATCATTGGCGCTGACGATGATCAGGGCGCGCAGCGCATCCTCAACCCGGATCGTGGCGCCCTCAGACAGCCCCAGTCGCGAGGCCGGGCGCGATGCGGCCTCAGCGGAGACGCTCATCTCGTCACTCAGCGAGACCCGCCCGTCACGCTCGGCTTCAAAGAGCATATAGAGCGTCATCATCTTGGTCATAGAGGCGGGGAAACGGGCGGCGTCCGCGCGCCGCGCGTGCAGCACCTCGCCGCTTTCCATGTCCGCCACGAAGGCGGCATAGCGTTCCGACTGCGCACTTGCGCCCGCGCTGGCGAGCGCCAGCACGGCGAGGACGGCGGCCAGCAAACGGACAATCGGGTTTTCCATGGCCGATCACAATGACGCCGAGCTGTTGCCGGGCCGTTAACCGCATGACGCGCTTCGCCTTTTGTGCAGCGCAACATTCTGCTTGACTTGCGCCGCCGGTTTTGCGAAATTTGCTGCACTTGCGAAGGGCGGGATCGCCTCAAGCGAGACGATAATGAGGATGCCATGACGACCGCGACCGAAACCGAAAGCACGACCAACGACCTGACGACCGGCGGCGACGCCGCTGCGTCAGGCGTGGACGCGCCCGCGACGGCCGACGTCCAGGCGTCCCCCACGACAAAAGCCGGCGCCGCGACAGCACGGAAAACATCCGGCAAGACCGCGCGCGCGCCGTCACCTCCCCGCAAATTTACAGGAGCAACCCCCATGGCCGCCGCCAAAAAAGACCCCGCCAAAGAAGCCATTGAAACCGTCACCGCCGCGTCGCACGACGCGATCAAGGACGGCTTCGACAAGTCCGTGAACGCGCTGAACGATTTCACCGCGTTCCAGAAAGACACCGTCGACGCCATGATCGCGTCGGCCACCACGGCTGCAAAGTCGATGGAAGAAATCAACACCGCTGCCGTCTCCTACGCCAAGAAGTCGAGGGAAGATTCCGTCGCTGCGGCCAAGACGATGGCCAGCGCCAAGTCGGTCCAGGAGCTGATCGAGGTTCAGTCCGACTACGCCAAATCGGCGATGGACGCGTACCTGGCCGAGTTGAACCGCCAGTCCGAGCTGATGTCGGGCCTGGTCAAGCAATCCTTCAAGCCGCTCAACGATCGCGCCGCCGCGGCCGTCGAGCTGATGCAGTCGCAGCGCTAGACGCGACGCTACCCCATCGGCGCGCGCGGCTTGCCGTGCGCGCCCACGGATCCTCCCTGACTGGTGGGGGGGCGGCACCCGCCGGGGGGTTTTTTTGGCCCACCCGGGGGGGGGGGGGGGGGGGGGGGGGGGGTTCCGGTTGGGGGTGTGGGGTAGGGGTGGGGTCAGAGAACTCGGTCATC
>JAIUMW010000364.1 GCA_022565365.1 Oceanicaulis sp. | reverse complement strand
CCATTGCCACCAGAACCTCCATCTCCACCTGGAAAATTTAAGCAAGTAGAAATTCCTCCGGGGCCGCCATTACCACCGCGACCGGGATTTATGGACCCATCTCCGGGGCCACCATCGCCACCGCGGCCACCTACACCAGGTGCCACAACACAATTACCCGGGCCTCCGGGGCCGCCATGACCTCCGTTTTGGCCTATGTGCCCGGGATTGCCATCGTACCCTGGTTGCCCAAGACCTGGACTTGTTGCATTAAAGCACAAATAAATTGTGTCTCCTGTCGCTGATAGACTTAACGAGAAAGTAGCACCATGCGTGGTGTTGAAATTCGTGAATCCTGATATATCCAAGTTGAACTTATTGGCATCAAATCCTGTAATGCCTCCGGTAGCTACAAAAACTGGCCAGCACTGACTTCTCCATGGCTCAAAGTTCGTCAAGAAATCAGGCATATTGGTATAGGAATTCAAACTCACCACATCTATGTGATAGGGATTAGCCGCTGTTGCATTGATTTGCATGGGCCCAAATACCTCTACCAAATCCCACCCTGGATCTCGGCCCGCTGTTCCGTTAGGATGATTAATCTCCCAAAGCATGTTGTCGCCTCCCTGTAAAGCTAAGCTATTGAAAACCGCTTTTCCGGGATAAAAGCCGGGGCTGATGGTATATCTATTTGGGCAACCTGAACAATTTAAATCTACACCGATTGTATCTGCAGGTTTTAACACCCCACTATTAAATAAATATACCAAAACGGTATCTCTGAATGCATTGGGGTTTATGGCCAAATTGATGACATCAACAGGGAATTGCGAAGGATCTTCAAAAATGGAATTCCTATACAGCTCGGCAACAGCCAATTGCAACTGAATAAACTGCTCTATCGTATATCCTTGCATTCTCTGTGAATACGGGAACTGCGCACTAATGAAATTCCGCGCTGTCAAATTCACGGTTACTTGTTGTCCGGGTCGCATATCCCTAGCCAATACAGGAACCATTTTAAAGCCACCAGATTCAAAATAATCTGTAAAGTCTGGTACGCCAATATTGATGTCTCGCAAGCCAAAGACCTTATTACCAGAAAAATTAATCTGTGATAAATCCGCATAATCCGGCACAGAAACCTCGGTTCTTGCTAATGGAATGTCAACATTACCCACATTTTCAAACACAAATGAGAATGTTGCAGGTCTTCCAAAACGAATCACATTGGGGCCTAAAGAGTATCCATTCATTTGATAACCAGTAGACACCTCCACCGTGATGCCATCCACCAAGATGGCCACTGACATATCTGGGTTTACGGTTTCCAGCAGGTAGCTACCCAACGGCGTATTCGTGAAATCCCAAGACACGTCTACCTGCATACTATTTATATACTGTTGTACAGCACCTGTGATAGCCACTTGATTTTGAGCATCCCACAACCGAAAGATGCCTCCCGGACGAAATCCTGCCCCACTAATTGTAGTCGTTACAGGCCCTTGCCCTACTATTTAAGGCGTTGATGAAATAATTTGATACGGCAGTGACTGGGCCACAACGCCTATTCGCTGCTTATTCCCAAACTGCGTCTGCGGATTAATCATGATATAATACGTCCCTGCAATGGTATTGGGCACGAGTGCAATTTGATTTAATCCAAAGCCTGTCGCTTGTGCGAAATCATGATTTGCAGGTGTTGGCACCCTATTATAGGCCACAAAAATCTCATTGAAACCGCTAGCCGCCTGATTGGAAGTCAGGGTAACCAACAAGTCATTTCCTGCCCCAACAGTTACTTTATAATACACCGGTTCATTGACATCTGTGATGTTAGAATCCAATACCTCCAAGGTTAATTCAGTTGCATCGATATTGATGAGCCCCGCTGTTAAATCATTGTTGTTCATATTGATTTCTGGTATCGACGCCCGAATATTGGCCCGCATTATCACGAAGTAATTATTCGGATTTAATCCAGGCATCCGGCCATTGAGCACAAAAGAGGCGGTATCACCCGGCTGGATGTTGATGTTCCTGTTGATTTGCTCAAACAGCACCTCGCTGGTAGCTGTATAAGTTGGCTGCTTCCCGAAAAAGACGGCATCACGCGTAAAGCCTGTCGCTCTCGTAGAACCCACATTTGCCAATTGATATTGCACCTGATAAGGCTTGCCCATCAGCATGCTATCGGGGGCGGATACCGACGCAATTACCAAATCTGTATTCAATAAAGAAGCTGGTGAAATGAACTTCACAAGCGAAAAAGTATTATTGCCTTCGTTGGGTACTTCATACACCACATCCAACACGTCCGTCTTGAAGATGATAAAGTAATTGCCCGTCGCCCATGCAGGAATAGAAACCAAAATAGAATCTGAGTATGATGCGCCAACCGCTAACGTTCGGGTTCGTTGACGGGTACCTAAACTCGTACTAGTATTCGTGATACTTGGCTGGTTCGAGAGATATACCCCATCGGTAACGTTGGCGCCACTTATCACACCTGGTCCATTGTTTGTTACTGTATAAGGAACATAAAACTGTTGGCTGCCATAAACCAATCCGGTGGGGAAGGCAAAGGAAACTGGCTCCAAATCAGGTGGTGGCGTCAAATTAATCTGAATAGCCCTAAATTCCTGATTGTTCGCTCTAGTTGTATCCGCGGTAAGGTGCAAAGTTGGGTCAACTTGCAATATCAGAAAATAAGAACCCGATATACCATTTGGTATGGTGACACTTACTGTTTTATTATATGAGTTACCATTGGCTACAACTCCCGAACTAGTAGGAGAACTGAGTAAAGTTGCCCCTACAATTGAATTGGGATTATTTGACAAGTATACCCTTTCATTCCACCAAGTGTTTGAACTTGGATTAGGTCCATTATTCCTAACAGTGTAAGATACTTGCAAGGATGACCCAGAGGCCGCAGACAAAGCAGCATTGAGGCTTGTGATTTCCAAAT
>JAIUMW010000363.1 GCA_022565365.1 Oceanicaulis sp. | reverse complement strand
AACCATCAACAACACTGCAAGGCCAATTAATACAATCCAATGGTATTCTTTCTTTAGCATTAGTCTTTGATTTTTCCTTCAGACACCAACACATCGCGAATCTTGTAGATCATGGCTTTGATTTCGCTAATGTCTTGCTTCATGTCGTCTTTTTTCTTGTTGTCGTGTTGTTGGTCGAGTATGAGCTCTGTTACATTCAGGTGTAACTTGAGATAGCCCCCGGATAAGACGATGAGACCTGTGCCGAATACAGTAATTAACGATGCAATAATGGTATCGCTCATGATTCTTGGTAGATAAGGATTAGTAATGGAAGAATCCAGACCAAATGTCTGGTGAGTGGTTTTGTATCGGAATTCGATACAGGTGTTTCGATTATTGAAACACTTTCTTGTTTTTCGGGGCTGTATGCAGCTTCTTTTTCGCTTGTAAAGCAATGAGATCCCCAGCAGGGAGTGTAGTACTTGTAGAGCTTTTGCACGTTGCGCTTCAGTGCTTTTTTCTTGGCAACACCCTCTTTGCCATCTGCTGTACTTGTATTGCCGTCTATGCGCGTGAAGTAGTCGCCATGTTCTGGCCAATCTACCACAAACCCGTTATGGCCACCCCCTGGGCGTAACCAGAAAAACAAGGCACCCTCGGGTACATTGTTTGGCATGCGCTTTTTGCCTTTGTCGAAAATTAGGCCGTCATCATTCGGGCAGCAGGAAACAGCCATTCCTGTCATGTTGTGGTCTGCTCCGCAGCTGTCGAGAACCCACGCGGCAAAAGCACCGCACCAGGGCGCGGGATTGTGGATATTCACCGCACGTAAAAATTGGGCTACCTCTGGGCCATCATTGCGGTTGGTTTTTTCGCGCACGTGTAACTGTGACTTTGCCACAGCTACCTCGCAGCTCTGGGCTACAGCAACGCGAAAACCACCACAAAGGCAGCTAAGCGCAAGGTATAGAGCAATTGTCTTTGCCATGGGGTCAATTCGTTAAGTTCGTTTTCATCGTCTTCTTTCTCATACCACTTTGCCCATTCTGGCCAATCTAACCGATCGCGAACGAAGAACAAAAAGTAAGCTATGAAGGCTGCTAATGCCTTGTATAAGATGGTCTGTAGGTGTTCAGGCCCTAGAAAAATGGCATCTGGCCACACCCACAACAGTAGCGCATTGATTACCATGGCAATGATTACCAATAGTGGAATCATATACACTTCTGGCCACAACGCCACAAAGCGTTTGAGCCGGGGAAAAGCCTGTGGCTTTTGTGCTTTCAGTTGCTCCTGAAGCTTGTGTTGCCGGTAGAGCAAAAACAGGATTAAAATTCCTCCGAACCCCAAGTGAAGGTTGTCGGCAATAGCTTGGTAGATTGTGTCCATTCTGAATGATTTTTTTCTAATTGGAAACTGATGCTGTGACCATCACAGCTTAAGAAGTTGTACTCTGGGTCAATCAACACCCTGTCGGGATCTAACTCGCGCAAGGGATTGCACGAATCATATTGCAGCTTGCGCTGAATGAGGTAATCGAAAAACTTTTGGGTGATGATTTGTGAAACTTGAAAATCGGTCAATTCTTGCTCATAGGTGCGGTTGGAGTAGTTGATACGCTTGAGAATGAAAAACATTAAGCGATTGTTCCACTTGATATTGTCAACGTCTCGTGCATTGCTTTGCGCTGACGGCATTACCGCTACAAGTGTCGGGAAATCGCTTTCTTTCATTGCGCCCAGGCGTTTGCGGAAATGCGATTCTTCTACCACAACAATAGAGGAGTTCAACCCCTCTATATGTGCAGTAGCATCTTGGCCAAGTTGAAATAAGTCGCTTACAAGAATCATTTTTTCGCTTTTAGTTTTTCGCTTTCGCGATGCAACTGATGGAGCCGCAGCATCACATCTAGGAACTTCGCTTTACGTGCCTTATTGATAGAGCCAAATACGCCACTTTCTGCCACTGTGAAAAGGACGTCCTTAAGCCCGGCGCCTTGTGATTTCCCAGATGGTCCCGATTTATTGTACAGCAATGAAAAATCTATTTCATTGCCATCTATGGTAATGGCATCGTGCCTGTAATAATACAATGAGGCCTCGAAAAACCAGAGCGCGGCCAACAGATAGCGGAAATCCATTTTGTTGATGGCGCGGGCTTCGCTTTCAACGTTATCAGAGTTGTATTCGACAGGGCGTTTTGTCCGCCGATCGGTTGGACGATACAGCGTGACGAAAAGGCGTTTCAGGGATTCGATGTCTTTGGTTTCGCCATAATTCTGGTAATGCGAAAAAGCATCCATATACTGGCCGAAAGTCAATTCGTTTAGCGCATCACCAGGACCCACGTATTTGCGCTTTTTGAAATTTATTGTCGGGATAAGGCAAAGCACTGACCCCATGCGCAAATCGTCACCATCAAAAAGGCTTTCCAAGGTTTCTCCAATGTGGAAAATATTGCTATTGAAATTGACCAATTCATCAATTTGCTCCATTTTCTTCCACTTGCGCTTGTCGTGGTAGAAATTGCAGAGAATGTAAACTAATTTCGTTTTCAACTGCGCCTTACTAATTCGCTCGGTTTTGTAATGCAGGCCTAACTCAATGAATTTGAGATATTGCTCCGGATTCATTTCTTCGATGCTCTCCGGATAATCTATTTTGAGTTCCTTACTGGGGATTTCTAAGGTATGCATGTGCTTTGATTCTGCCGTTAATAACCGAAAGGCTCAATTGCTTTTCTCTGAGCTCTGCCGCGAACTTTCGGCCTGCGATTTCGCCAATGTGATAGTCAGATAGTCTTTTCTTCTGGGTTTTCGCTTGAACCCACTTTTGGATTTGCTTTTCAAGTTCGTAGTTCGCTCTTCGTTTTTCATGGAGTGCTTTTTCAAGTGCTTTTGTTCCTTTTTCGATTATATCTTCATTGCGTGCCTTGCTATTGAATTGGCGTTTCAGCCAATTCCAGAACTTTCTAATTAAGGTCATAGAGTGAAAAATTTATTTTT
>JAIUMW010000362.1 GCA_022565365.1 Oceanicaulis sp. | reverse complement strand
TAGCCGGATTGGGGTGAAACGGGCCTGTCAGTTCTCCCTCCCCCACCGGGGGAGGGCCGGGGTGGGGGGCGCGGAGCTTCCGCGTCCATAACGACACCCGTCACCGCGGCACACCCCACCCCAACCCACCCCTCAAGGGGAGGGAGTAAGAGCTCAATGCTCAAATGCGATAGGCCTGCCCCTTGCGGGGGGAGACATGTCAGCCCGTCCGGGCTTCCAGCTGACGCGGGCGCGCGCCGCGCGCCTGCATCACCGCGCTGTAGGCGGCGTTGATCACCGCCATTTTTTCCACCGCGATGCGTTGCATCTCCGCCGGCGCGCCGCGGGCGATCAGCCGGTCGGGGTGGTTTTGCGAGGCGATGGCGCGATAGGCCGCCTTGATCTCCCTGTCGGTGGCGCTGCGGCTCACGCCCAGGATCACGTACGGGTCATCGTCCGGCGCGGCGATATGGGTGTATTTGATGCGCTCAAAGCCCTGATCGTCAAAGCCGAAAATCTCCGCCACCGCTTGCAGATAGGCTTCCTCGCGCGCGGTCACGCGGCCATCGGCCTTGGCGATATGGAACAGGCCGTCCAGCACATCCTCCAGCACGGCCGGGTGATGGCGGAAGCGTTTGGCGAGCCGGCGGGCATAGCCGTCAAAGCCCAGCGTGGTCTGCTTGGCCAGATCGAAGGCGCGCGCCAGCGGCGCCTCGAAACCCGCCGGGGCGCGGAAGACCTGGGCGAAGGCGGCCACTTCCTCGCGGCTCACCTCACCATCGGCCCTGGCCATCGTTGCGCCCAGCCCGATCAGCGCCCTGGCGAATGCGGCGTCGTCCACCCGCCGTCCGGGCGGGCAGTCCTCTTCCGCGCAGGCGAACGGGTCTTGCGATCCGGTCAGCAGGGCGGCGAGCTTGCGCCAGAAGTCCATGGCGGGTCCGTGAGCGAATGAGGCAGCGCCGGGATGCGCGGCTGTCCTGAGTGACGCCCGCAAGAGGGCGCGTCAAGCGGGGCGGTCTTGCGGCCCTGCCCGCGCTGTGCTGCATAACCCCCTCCCCCCGGCGGACGCAGGAGATGCGCGTGACCCAAGCTCTGGAGATCTGGATCGACCGGGGCGGCACGTTCACCGACATCCTGGCGCGCCATGGCGATGGCCGGCTGGAGGCGTTCAAGCTTTTGTCCCAGTCGCCCGCCTATGATGACGCCGCCAGCGCCGGCGTGCGCCGGGCGCTGGGCCTGGCGCCGGACGCCGCCATCCCTTCAGGCGCGGTGTCGGCGGTGAAGATGGGCACCACGGTGGCGACCAATGCGCTCCTTGAGCTCAAGGGCGCGCGCACGCTGTTTCTGGTGACTGAGGGCTTTGAAGACGCGCTGACCATCGCAGACCAGACCCGGCCCGATATTTTCGCCCTGCGCATCGACCGCCCCGCCCCGCTGTCGGCGCGTGTGTGCGGGCTGGCCGGCCGGATGACGCCCGATGGCCAGATCGCCGAGGCGCTGGACGAGCTCGCCGCACGCCAGGCGCTGGAACAGGCGCAGGCCGAGGGCTTCCAGTCCGTCGCCATCGCGCTTATTAATTCACATGCGAATGATTGGCAGGAATTGCGCCTCGCCGAGCTCGCCCGCGAGGCCGGTTTCGAGCATGTCACGCTGTCCAGTGCGGCCAGCCCCCTCATCCGTCTGATCCCGCGCGCCTCCACCGCCGTGATCGACGCCTACCTCCAGCCTGTCCTGCAGGATTATGTGGCCCGCGTCGCCAGGGGCCTGGACGGCGCACCGCTCTATTTCATGCAGTCGGGTGGCGGTCTTTCGGATGCGAATATGTTTGCCGCGCGCAACGCCGTCCTGTCCGGCCCGGCGGGCGGGGTGGTGGGCATGGCGGTGACGGCCAAGGCCGCCGGGTTCGGGAAGGTCATCGGGTTTGACATGGGTGGCACCTCCACCGACGTGTCGCGCCATGATGGCGGCGATTATGCCCGCACCGACATCGCCCGCCTGGATGGCCGCGTCCTGCGCGCGCCCATGCTGGCGGTGCACACGGTGGCGGCGGGCGGCGGATCGATCCTCGGCTTTGACGGCGAGCGCGCCCGCGTCGGGCCGCACAGCGCCGGCGCCGATCCCGGACCCGCCTCCTATGGCCGCGGCGGACCGGCGGCGGTGACCGACGCCAATCTGGTGCTTGGCCGCATCCAGCCTGAGTGGTTTCCACGCGTGTTCGGCCCCGATCAGGATCAGGGCCTGGACGCCGATGCCGCACGCGCCGCGCTCTCAGACCTCGCAGACGCCATGGGCCTGCCCAGCCCTGAAGCCGCCGCCGAGGGCTTTCTGGCGGTGGCCGTGGAGGCCATGGCCGGCGCCATCCGCCAGATCACTACGGCGGAGGGCGTGGACCCGCGCGGCTACGCCCTCAACGCTTTTGGGGGCGCCGGCGGGCAGCATGCCTGCCGCGTGGCCGACGCGCTGGGCATGACCACAGCGCTGATCCACCCGCAAGCAGGATTGCTTTCGGCCTATGGCATCGGCCTTGCCCCCATCCGCGCTTTGCACGAGGCGGGGCTGGAGCGGGCGTTCGATGCGGCGGGCCTGAAGGCCGCGCAGGGCTTGCTGGATGCGCTGTCCGATCAGGCGCGCGCCAGCGTCGCCGATCAGGGCGGCGATAATATTCGCATCCGAACTGAATTGCGCCTGCGCGCCGCTGGCTCCGACACCGCCATCCCCGTCCCGGCGGGCGAAGAGGCTGACATCCGCGCCGCCTTTGGCGAGGCGCACCGGCGCCTGTTCGGCTTTGCGCCGGAGGCTGACGCGGCGCTGATCCTGGAATCGGCTGCCGCCGCCGCCGAAGGCGCGCCGCCTGGCGCAGGCGCGGCGGCGCTGACACTGGCGCCCGCGGAGGGCGAACTGGCCAGCGCGGGCAAGATCAACATCTATAGCGAAGGGCGCTGGCACATGGCCCCTGTGCATCGCCTCGCCGATATCGCGCCCGGCCACGCGGTCACCGGCCCCGCCCTGAT
>JAIUMW010000361.1 GCA_022565365.1 Oceanicaulis sp. | reverse complement strand
TCTCGGCTAGGGTCCGCCCACCGTTCGCTGGTCCTGCCATGGCAGGACCGGACAAGAGGTCGGAGAGGTGCCGGAGCGGTCGAACGGGGCGGTCTCGAAAACCGTTGTGCGCGCGAGCGTACCGTGGGTTCGAATCCCACCCTCTCCGCCATATCATGGCGCAAGGCTCTGATTTAATTGAAAAAACACCCAGGGATGGCCACCTTGCCCGCCATCCTGCCCCCTATGCTTTCTGTGCTTGATTGAGACAGAAAAAGCCGGCCGAAGCACTGCCCCGGCCGGCCTTGGGCGCCGCGTGCGCGCACAGGAGAATGCGGCACCGCGTCCTGTCGGTGTAGCGCGCCACTTGAATTGAGAGCGGGCGCCACTTGAAGTTGGAGCGCTTTTGAGCGCTATGGCGGGTCTTCCGGGGGGAGGTCGGGGGCGGGCCAGAGTTGCGCGAGGGACAGCGCGAACTCGACGGTGACACAGTCGCTCCCGTTGGGCGGCAGCATCTCCCGGTCGAAGTTCGGCTCGTGGTCCAGAGCTTCGAACTGACCGGCGCAGATGGCATCCCATACCAGATTGCCGGGGCGCGAGACATCGTTGGGCACGGCGACGTAGGGCACCCGCTCCCACTCCGCGCCGACGCCATCCCCCAGGCGCACCTCGACCGTGCAGTGGATGCCGCCGCCGATCAGCACCGGGTTCTGGATATTTCTGATTTGCTGCATGTCAGCCTTCCATGAAGACGTTCAGTCACGCCACCCGCCAGTCACGCCACCCGCCAGTCACGCCACCCGCTGCGCCAGGCCGATCACGGCACCCGAGCCGACCGAGTAGCCGCGCGCCCGCCCGGTGCCGGCCAGGGCCGCGCCGGCGCCGGTATGGGCATAGCGGCCCGTATCGCTGCTATGCAGCCGGACCGTCACCGAGCCATTGCGCGCGGCCAATGCGTCCGCCTCGACCAGCACGATGTGGCCGATGGGAAAGCTGGTGGTGCCGGCGGCCGCGGTGGTGGAGAAAGCCGCCAGCGGCGAGCCGCCCGCCGTGGGCGTGGCGCCGTCCCAAATCAGGTGCGCCCCGTTCGCCGTCAGCCGCGCCTGGCCGGGCGAGGAGGCGTGCTCCGGCCCATAGAGGAGCAGCTCTCCCCCCTCGCCGATGGCATTGCCGCCGCTCAGCCGCAAATAGCTGGTCTGACCGTTGCGGTGGGCGAAATTGCCGAAGGAGATTTCGTTGCTGGCGTTGCGTCGCATGACGCTGCCGTCGACCGCCAGGGCGCGGTCGGCCGCCAGGGTGCCGCCACCGGTGAGGCCGTCGCCCGCCGAAACGGCGCGTGCCGACGGCACGACGGCGCCGCCATCCACATGCACAGTGCCGGGCACAGTCAGTACGGTCCCGTCCCAGGTGACGCTCTGGCTGTTGGCCGTCAGGCGGACCAGGTCCCCGGTCAGCCGCGCCTCGGCCGGAAAGGAAGGGTGCTCGGGGCCGTAGAGGATCACTTCTCCGCCCTGGCCGATGGCATTGCCGCCGGACATCCGCATCCAGCCGGTCTGGATGGACCGGTGGGCGAAATTGGAGACGCCGACCTCATTCAGGGCATTGCGCCGCATGACGCTGCCGTCGACGGCGAGGGCGCGGTCGGCCGCCAGCGAGCCGCCACCGGAGAGCCCGTCGCCAGCGGCGATGGTGCGGCTGGCCAGGGCATAGCGGCCATCGCCCCAGGTGGCATCGAAGGACAAGGTGCGGTTGGCCGACAAGTTGCCGCCGCCGGACAGGCCGGTACCGGCCGTGATGGTCCGCGCGGTGCGCACGACGCTGCTATCGACCGCCAGGGCGCGATCGGCCGCCAGCGTGCCGCCACCGGAGAGCCCGTCGCCGGCGGCGATGGTGCGGCCGGTGCGGACCACACTGCCGTCGACCGCCAGGGAGCGGTTGGCGGTGAGATTGCCGCCGCCGGAGAGCCCGTCGCCGGCGGTCAGGGTGCGGCTGGCCAGGGCATAGCGGCCGTCGCCCCACACGGTATCGAAGGACAGGGAGCGGTCGGCCGCGAGCGTGCCGCCGCCGGACAGGCCGGTACCGGCGGCAATGGTGCGGTCGCTCGGCACCTGTCCGCTGGCGGAGGCCGCCGCCAGGCCGGCCACCACCGCGTCGAGATCGCCATCGTCGCGCACACCGGGGGCGTGCCGACCGGCGATCCAGCGCGCGAGGCCGGCGGCCATATGCAAGGCCTGGCGCAACGCCCGGTTCTCGATGGCGCGCAGGGCGATGCCAGGCTGATGGCCGCGCCGGCGGACCGGATGCTCCTGGTAGGTCGCCAGCGGTTCCAGGTCGCCCAGCGCCTCGTCGCCCTCTGGCGCGAAGGGAAGGATGTCATTGATCTCATCGGCCATTATGCGTCTCCTGCGTTCACTCCGGGGCCAGGATGCGAGGCCAGGCGGCCTCGCCCCACCCGGCCAGGGCGGGGCCGTCGCAATCCCATCCGAACAGCGGGCCGGCGATGCCTGTCGGCGGCAGGGCGTAGTAGGCGACGCGCACGCCGGCCGGCTTGAGCGGCAGAGCGCCGCCGCCCAGCAGCCGTTCCAGCACCCGGCTGGGCGCCAGGCCGGCGATGCCGATGCCGATGCTCATATCCTGGTTGTCCTGCAGAACGATCAAGCTGCCCTCGTCGGCGAAGGCCGTCTCCCAGGCGGCATAGGCGCCGTCCCGCGTGCCATCCCAGGCGTTGGCCGCCACCCTGGCTCTGAGCAGTTGCCGATAGACATCGTCCGGCAGCGCGATCAGCCCGCTGTCGGGATCGAACGGGCCGCGCCAGACGCCTTCGGCCCAGCCCACACCGTCCTCGTCCCAGGCGAAATACACCCCCTCCAACGGCAGTTGAAGGTGCCGTGACAGCCCGACCCACTGCCCCACCCGGTCCAGCTGGAGACCGACGGCGGGGGCCAGATCGAAGGCTTGGCGCAGATCCTCCAGCGTCTCTTGCAGGTCGGCCAGCGGCGCGGTGATCGCGGCCACCAGC
>JAIUMW010000360.1 GCA_022565365.1 Oceanicaulis sp. | reverse complement strand
CTCTTGGGCGGTATCAGCCTGTTATCCCCGGAGTACCTTTTATCCGTTGAGCGATGGCCCTTCCATACAGAACCACCGGATCACTATGACCTACTTTCGTACCTGCTCGACGTGTCTGTCTCGCAGTCAAGCGGGCTTGTGCCATTACACTAACCGTACGATGTCCGACCGTACTTAGCCCACCTTTGTGCTCCTCCGTTACTCTTTGGGAGGAGACCGCCCCAGTCAAACTACCCACCACACAGTGTCCTCGTCCTGGATAACAGGACAGAGTTAGAACCTCAAACATGTCAGGCTGGTATTTCAAGGTTGGCTCCACGGTGACTGGCGTCACCGCTTCAAAGCCTCCCAGCTATCCTACACAAACATGCTCAAAGTTCACTGTGAAGCTATAGTAAAGGTTCACGGGGTCTTTCCGTCTAGCCGCGGATACACAGCATCTTCACTGCGATTTCAATTTCACTGAGTCTCGGGTAGAGACAGTGCCCCCATCATTACGCCATTCGTGCAGGTCGGAACTTACCCGACAAGGAATTTCGCTACCTTAGGACCGTTATAGTTACGGCCGCCGTTTACCGGGGCTTCGATCAAGAGCTTCGGACGAATCCTAACCCCATCAATTAACCTTCCGGCACCGGGCAGGCGTCACACCCTATACGTCCACTTTCGTGTTTGCAGAGTGCTGTGTTTTTAATAAACAGTTGCAGGGGCCTGGTATCTTCGACTGGCTTTGGCTCCACCCGCAGGGGTATCACCTACACACCAGCGTGCCTTCTCCCGAAGTTACGGCACCATTTTGCCTAGTTCCTTTACCCGAGTTCTCTCAAGCGCCTTGGTATTCTCTACCTGACCACCTGTGTCGGTTTGGGGTACGGTCTCTCGTGACCTGAAGCTTAGAAGATTTTCCTGGAAGCATGGCATCAATGACTTCATGTCCGTAGACACTCGTCGTCGTATCTCAGGATTGTGGATCCGGATTTGCCTAAACCCACTCCCTACATACTTAAACCGGGACAACCGTCGCCCGGCTCACCTAGCCTTCTCCGTCTCTCCATCGCAGTCACGCGAGGTACGGGAATATTAACCCGTTTCCCATCGACTACACCTTTCGGTCTCGCCTTAGGGGCCGACTCACCCTGCGCCGATTAGCGTTGCGCAGGAACCCTTGGTCTTCCGGCGTGCGGGTTTTTCACCCGCATTGTCGTTACTCATGTCAGCATTCGCACTTCTGATACCTCCAGCATGCTTTACAACACACCTTCACAGGCTTACAGAACGCTCCTCTACCCCATACACTTACGTGTACAGCCGCAGCTTCGGTGACCAGTTTGAGCCCCGTTATATCTTCCGCGCAGGCCGACTCGACTAGTGAGCTATTACGCTTTCTTTAAAGGATGGCTGCTTCTAAGCCAACCTCCTAGCTGTCTGAGCCTTCCCACATCGTTTCCCACTTAACTGGTACTTGGGGACCTTAGCTGGCGGTCTGGGTTGTTTCCCTTTTCACGACGGACGTTAGCACCCGCCGTGTGTCTCCCGGATAGTACTCACTGGTATTCGGAGTTTGCATGGGGTTGGTAAGTCGAGATGACCCCCTAGCCCAAACAGTGCTCTACCCCCAGTGGTATTCGTCCGAGGCGCTACCTAAATAGCTTTCGAGGAGAACCAGCTATCTCCGGGCTTGATTAGCCTTTCACTCCGATCCACAAGTCATCCCCTGGCTTTTCAACGACAGTGGGTTCGGTCCTCCAGTGCGTGTTACCGCACCTTCAACCTGCTCATGGATAGATCGCCCGGTTTCGGGTCTATGCCTAGCGACTAAACGCCCTATTCAGACTCGGTTTCCCTACGGCTCCCCTAAACGGTTAACCTCGCCACTAAACATAAGTCGCTGACCCATTATACAAAAGGTACGCCGTCACAGAACAAGTCTGCTCCGACTGCTTGTACGCATACGGTTTCAGGGTCTATTTCACTCCCCTCACAGGGGTTCTTTTCGCCTTTCCCTCACGGTACTGGTTCACTATCGGTCAGTCAGGAGTATTTAGCCTTGGAGGATGGTCCCCCCATATTCAGACAGGATATCACGTGTCCCGTCCTACTCGATTTCACTGAACTCAGGTTTCGGATACGGGGCTATCACCCACTATGGCGGCTCTTTCCAGGGCCTTCTCCTACCAGTTGTTCAGCTTAAGGGCTGGTCCCCGTTCGCTCGCCGCTACTGAGGGAATCTCGGTTGATTTCTTTTCCTCGGGGTACTTAGATGTTTCAGTTCCCCCGGTTCGCCTCTTACACCTATGGATTCAGTGTAAGATACCGACCCGAAAGTCGGTGGGTTTCCCCATTCAGAGATGCCCGGATCATAGCTTGTTTGCCAGCTCCCCGAGCCTTATCGCAGGCTTCCACGTCTTTCATCGCCTCTGACTGCCAAGGCATCCACCGTATGCGCTTAGTTGCTTGACTATATAACCCCAAGACAACTGCCTTACCGAGGTAAGCCAGTCGTATCAGAGTCACTGTCGCAACCCAATTCAACGACATCGCCGGATAACGCTTGAACGTTATCATTACTAAGTCGATTGATACGGTTTACACCGCATCGATCCACTCGGCTTTCAATCTTGTCCGATTTGTTAAAGAGCAATCTGACCCAGTGATCAGAAAGGAAGGCTTCATCATTCTGAAACATTCGTTTCTGCACACTACATTCAGTAATAGGCGCGTCCAGGGTTATGGTGGAGCTGAGCGGGATCGAACCGCTGACCTCCTGCGTGCAAGGCAGGCGCTCTCCCAGCTGAGCTACAGCCCCGTCTGCGTATCCGGCGTTGTCAACTTACGACCCGGTCTGAACTCGTAAAATCGTTCAGATCTAGGCGCAGTAAAGCGAAGCATACAACTGTATGTGAGCTTTGCTGCAACGACGAGCTGGACGATTTTGGTGGGTCTGGGTGGACTTGAACCACCGACCTCACCCTTATCAGGGGTGCGCTCTAACCACCTGAGCTACAGACCCGG
>JAIUMW010000359.1 GCA_022565365.1 Oceanicaulis sp. | reverse complement strand
GTTGGGACGGATTCACAGCAACTTGCACGATGTTATCGGGTCGCAGTGCCGATTTTTCGACTATACTATCAGCATACACCGCCACCCATTTATGCGTGTCGTAGTCCGTTTGGAGGGCATAAAAATAATCATCCTCGTGGGTGTAAACGGGTGAATGAAGTCGGTTTTTTGTACTGAGGCGGGTGGTTTTACCAGTTTCGAAGTTGAATTCGTGAACATCAGCCGTGTAACGGTTTTCATGGTACTGATGAGGCGAATATCGGGCGTAGATAAGGCTGGATAAATCAGACGAAATATCAAATCCGAACGACTCGTGCATGGATGTTTCGTGAAAGAGACTGTGCGAATCTGTGTCTGTATTGTAAATCCAGAAACCGGATCGGTTATTATAATATCTGCCGTAGTAAAGTACCTCGTTATCGGAAATCCATTTTGGCTGATGTACATCAGACCCATTAAGCGAACCAATATCTACTACCTCAAACGGCGAAATACCAATTTGACGCAGGGAATCTAGTCTGTTTTGCTCTCTGGCTCGCATATCTGCCGAGAAATTACGGTACAGTTTCCACGGACTATCACCGGTTTCAATCCATAAAATTGCCGGATAGCCAATAAATGGAAAATGTGCCTGGCGATAAACGGAGTTTTTGGTGTAATCCAGTCCATAATTTTCCACGAACCAATTGGTGAACATATATCCGCCTATATAGAATCTGCCAGTGGGCCGGGAAGCACCGGGCGGTGTCATCAGCTGACCCATATTCCAGGGGGAACTGCTGCCTAAATTGGCATTAAACTGTTGCACAAATGGAGCGTGATTACCTCGTCCGCCCTCGCCATTATTAAGTTGAGATTCTTGATACACGGCAAATCCTTCGATCATGCCAAGTGGAACAAATCCGTGAACGGATCTTCCTAAATCTGGAGAGAATATGTGTAAAATACCCGTATATCCCGTTTTTACCGAGAACTGCATGGCATGAACCAGCTCATGCGCCATTAGATTTTCGAGATGTCCGCCCGTGCGGGGATTCAATATTTTACCGGTAAGCGGAGGTGCCTCAACTTCCATCCTGAAATTATGCGAGCTTACATATCCGTTCGATAAATCGTTGTACCCGTTTATGATGACCGGAAAGTTGGAAAGCTTCCCGCCCACTAATTCATGAATAGATTCATATTCGTGTTGGAGCAATCTGGCCGCACGGAGGGCCGTTTCTTCAAAATCGTCGTGAAAAATAATGCGAAAATGTTCTGTATGGATTTCTTTCCAGTCGACATTTGGTCGCTGGACGGTTTCATAGAACTGTGAAAACCCACTCACTGGAAGGCATAACCACGCTATCGTACAAAAAGTTATGAATTTTAGTAAGTTTGAATGCGTCATATTTTGTTGGTTTCAGGGAAATGGACGTGTGGGTACAGTTTCGCGCTCACAAATGATCGTAAAGTGATTAAAGTAGTCAGTTTTGTGGAAATTAATTGGCTACAGTTTTGCAATCATGTGAGGTTAGATAGCGATCTTCAGAAGAGCGATTCGAAACGTTCTACTTGTAATACAATGCAAATTAGGTAAATCAAAACATAAGAATAGATTATTTTAGTTCGCATAAATAAACAGGTCAATTTTGTAGATTCGTTGTTTAGTTAGAGAAAGGTATTGTGAAACCGATTATTTACCTTTTTATGCCTTTCTATATATACAATCTTAGAATAGATAAGCTAAGCGGTAATTCTCACTGAGCTTTCTTCTGTTAACATATTTATTCCGGAATAATCATATTCATATCTAGTCGCCATGAAACACGTCTTTTCGTTGATACTCATAATTGGTTTTGCCTCCTCACTTCAGGCCCAAATTGCCGAGAATATTTTAACTGCGCCCGATGGTAATTCCGTCACGCTGGATTACTACATGCCAGATGGAGTGCAATTTGATCCGGCTATTCCGGTTCCGAGCGATATTCTTGGTTTCGAAGTCGGATTCAGACATGCCCGAGCCGAGCAAATCAATGCCTATATGAATGCTCTGGCTGAATCATCGGATCGTATACAAGTCGAACAATATGCTACCTCCCACGGATTTCGTCCGTTGCTTCTGGTTACCGTGAGTTCGTCCGAAAACATGTCGAATATTGAAGAAATTCGCACGAATCACCTCAAATTAAGCGATCCGTCGGCCTCGCGTGATGTAAACACTTCTGAAATGCCGTTGGTTATTTGGCAGGGTTTCAGCGTACACGGAAACGAGCCAAGCGCGGCCAACGCAGCTATTCTTCTGGCGTACTATCTTGCCGCGGCTCAAGGGCCCGAAATTGATCAGCTTCTGGAAAAGACCGTCATTTTGATAGATCCGGTGATCAATCCGGATGGTTTGGACCGATTTGCGCATTGGGCGAACATGCATGTGGGTAAGAATTTGGTTGGGGATCCGAATCATCGGGAGCATCTAGAGGTTTGGCCCGGAGGTCGCACGAATCATTATTGGTTTGATTTAAATCGGGATTGGATGCCGGTTCAGCATCCGGAAAGTCGTGGCAGAATTGCCAAATATCGCGATTGGAGGCCGAATATTTTGAATGATTATCATGAAATGGGCACGAATTCGCCTTATTTCTTTCAGCCTGGTGTGCCGAGCAGGAATTTTCCGCTGACTCCGGAGCGGACATTCGAGTTGACGCAAAAAATCGCGGAATACCACGCGGATGCGCTCGATGAGGTTGGTAGTTTGTATTGGACGCGGGAGACGTTCGATGATTTTTATGTGGGTAAGGGTAGCACGTATCCGGATATTAATGGGTCGATTGGGATTTTGTATGAGCAGGGCAGCTCGCGTGGTCATGTGCAGGATAGTGATTTTGGGAAGTTGACGTTTCCGTTTACGATTCGGAATCAGTTTATAACGACGTTGTCGACAATGCGGGCCGGGATGGATTTGCGGGTGGATTTGTTGGATCACCAGCGGGAGTTTTTTAGGTCGGCGTTGTCGGAGGCTTCGTCTTCGGATGTGAAAGCGTATGTGTTTGG
>JAIUMW010000358.1 GCA_022565365.1 Oceanicaulis sp. | reverse complement strand
TGTGGTAGTCCCATGGGAATCAATCCTTTCAATTGGTTTGCCGCGAGGCTGAACAGAGTTTGTGCCAGGCAGAGTTTGGCTGTGCGCCGTAACCACCAACGGGCTCAGATGCTCCCGACTCGCTGATTCGGCTCGACCACAAGGAAATGTTAATCTACCTTGGGGGTCAGAATCTTACCGCCACACACGCAAAGCGGGTATCTTGCTGCGGAGCCAGTGAATGTCGTTCATCAAAGCGCGCGAACTGCTGCGCATCGCCGAAATGGCCAAGGCGCGGTACCGCGGTGTCAGCCTGCGGGACATAATGAGCGAATTGTCCGTCAACGAGCGAACCGCCCGTCGCATGGCCCGCGAACTGGAGGATCTGTGCCCGAAGGTGATGATTACGGATGATGAAGACCGGCGGCGCTGGTGGAAGCTGACGCAGGTTCCGCTCATCGACCATCGGGTTGTGAACGAAAAGGAGCTGTCCGCGCTGGATCTGGCGATCCGACGCGCTGTGCGCGACGGCGCTGAAAACGAGGTGGTGGCGTTGCAGCGCGTTCGCGATCACCTTGTCGCGTCCGTTCCACGGCCGCACGCCCGCTCAGCGGAGGTGAGCTCGGAGATCATGATGATCGCAAACGGCTTTGCATGCCGTCCGGGACCTGCAGCACGCATTAAACAGCCGCATCTCGAGACCCTGTTCAACGCGTTCATCCACCCGACGATGGTCGAGATCACCTATACCAGCGCGCGCGACCCGGAGACGCGCACGAAGCTGGTTGAGCCACATGGGGTGATTGTCGGCCCGCGCCACTACCTCGTGGCCCGCGACGCGCTGGCTGGTTCAGACCGTCGGTTCAAGCAATACCGACTTGATCGTATCATCGGCATGAAAGGCACGGCGAACTACTTTGAGCGCGATTCTGATTTCGACATCGAGACTTACTGCACATTCGCCTTTGGGTCGTTTTTCTCGGATGCAGAGCATCGGCTTGTGCGCTGGCGCTTCGATCCGCGTGCTGCACCAGTCGCGCGCGACTATGTGTTTCATCCCAAGCAGGTTATGACAGACATGGACGACGGCAGCCTGCTGGTTGAATTCACGGCCAGCGGCTGGGTCGAGATGGCTTGGCACTTGATGTCTTGGGGTAATGCTGTTGAAGTTCTCGAGCCACATCAGTTGATCGACATTTTGGACCAGGTGCGGCGCGGCGAGGTGGAAGTGTTGCCGTGATCGGGTTCATCGTAGTCCGACATGGAGGGCGAAGAGGCGACCTTCGCCGCGGCTGCGAGCAGAGAACACGTCACATCAAGAAGCGGTTATCAATCTACTTGAAGCCATCTAGCGACCAACCAGTTGGTGCACGGCCCTGATTTGCTTAGGATTTACTCAGATGACCAACTCATCTAGCTTAATCACAGAATTTTATTCCTAGGTGATAAATTTGAAGAATTTTTGGGATGGCGAACCGGTAGGTAAAAAAGAGTTGCTGGGGCTGCTCACACGCGACGGCAAATGGCTGCGCTGGGAGGGCGAGAAGGAAAACCCAGACGACCCTAGCAGGAAACCCAAGGCCGGATGTAAGGAGCAGGTCGAGGAAGCCCTTCTGGCCGCGTTGCACTCGACCAATGTCGTGGTGCTGCTGGGGTCTGGAGCGTCCTTCTCGGCCAAGAACAATAAGGGACCGAGCGCGCCGGGGATGGGCGATCTTTGGCATGCTGTGCGAGACGCTGTTTCGGCAGAAAACTTGGTCGACCAGAAGGAGTTTGACGATCTCGCAAAGAAAGTAATGGGCGGCCTTCCACAGAATGACAGCGAGGGAAAGCAGAAGGCTGGAGATATTGAAAGCCTGTTGAGCCTCTGCAAGATGCAAATTGAGCTGCTTAGTATTCGTGCGAAAAACGATCCTGATTTCGCTGACAGGAATTGGTTGGAAGAGTTGATCGAGTTTGTTCGGGTTGCTGAGAACACGATCTTGGGCAAAGTGGGTTTCGTTGGCGCGGGTACGGATTTGCCCGCGCACTGGGCTTTCTTGAAGAAGTTCGCCCGCCGAACCCCGGAGAAGCCCAGAGTTAAGCTGTTCACCACGAATTACGATTTATGCATTGAGACGGCAGGCCTACGCCTAGGTGTCGTTCTGATCGACGGATTCTCCCACAGTGCCGAACAGAGGTTCAGCCGGGACCACTTCGATTATGACATCGTGCGGCGAGCCGCTTCCGGCACCAAGGCCGACTATCTCGACGGCGTGTTTCACCTCTGCAAGCTGCACGGGTCGGTCGATTGGCGACGACGGTCCGATGATGTTGTCATTCGTAGCGTCGATGACCCGGGAGAGAACCGCAAGCCAGTCTTGATTTATCCGCGCTCGTCCAAGTATCAGGAGGCATTCGAAAGCCCTTATCTCGACATGTTCGCGGCGCTGCAGGCGGCGCTGCGAGAACCAGACACGACGCTGATCGTCTCTGGCTTCGGTTTCGCGGATGACCACATCAGCGCCCCCATCTGGTCCGCCATTGAAACGAACCTGTCGCTGCGCATTGTGCTCTGTGATCGCGGGTTCGTAGAGCATCAAAAGCTCTTCGATGCGGCGCAGGAAGTCGATCTCAATCTGGGCGGCCTACGTCCTTACCAGAGCAAGATTGCTCGACTTGTGCAGCAAGGTGACACGCGCATCACAATGCTGAATGGCCGCTTTGAGGATCTTGCCGATGCCCTGCCGATGATATCCGGCAAGACGGATCGCCAGCTTTTACAGGATCGACTTGAGAAGCTGCGTGGGGGCGACGGATCATGACCGAGCTTGCCTCCCTAATCGATCCATCCAAGCGCATCGGAACGGTCACACGTGTCACTGCCAGTGCTGTTGAACTCACCTTGCCGAAGGCTCTTGCAGCCCTCGGTCGGCGTGGGCTGGCCAAAGGCTCTGTTGGCGATTTCGTGTTTGTCGATTGCGACCGCACTGCGATTTTGGGGCGCGTGACGGAGGTCGGAATTCCAGACAGGCAGCGAAACGTCCTTGAGCACCAAATCGAAACCGATCCC
>JAIUMW010000357.1 GCA_022565365.1 Oceanicaulis sp. | reverse complement strand
CTGGAGGCTGGAAGGTATCTTTTCCTATCCGGCGCAAGAGCACCAGAGTATGAAGCTCCAATCGCTCTTTATCTCAGCCGCTTCGCTAGCTCTACTGCAATTCATCTCCATGCCAGCTTTCCAGCTGAAGCTAGGAAGGTCAGGATGGAAGAGCTGCCCGCCTCAGTGGCAGAAGAACTAGGGGCGCGTGGATTTAAGGCTAGTGACATAAACAAGTATATTAGGGAACCAAGGGCTCCAGACAATTCAGTAGGTAACATTTTTGCCAAATATGGGTGCCTCTTGGTTGCTGCGGTAATTCTGGTACTTTTTGGAGCTGGTGTGTACGCTGGCATTCGGCAGTTCGTACAATGGCTAAGCTAATCCGCCCAACAAAATGCTCAAGCGGACGCGGGGTAACTTCCGGGCCGGCAAAGCCGGGCAAACTCAGTGGCCGCGCCGCTTAGCATAGACGTTAGGTGAGCCGGAATGAATAGAAAATGCCCAGTTTGCGGTGCCCGGGAGATAAATCCATTTTTCCTCATTTTGGTTCGGAGTCATTGTCGAAGTTGTGGGGCATTGGTAGGCTTCAACTGGTTGGTCTCAATGATCATCGCCTGTCTTGGGGTACCAGTCCTCGCGTTCTGGGGCCTTTACCTCGTCAACTTTACGATCGAGCCATTGGCCTATTCTGTTCTGTTCTTTGGTGGTTTGCTGTCTGGCATCCTTCTTTCAGCGGTGCTAATTCCATTGCAAGAAAAGTCAAAGTCGTGAGCCCAACCGAGCATCGGTCACCTAACAAAGGGTTCAACCGGACGCCGGTAAGCTCCGCGGCGGCAAAGCCGGGCGAGCTCTGTGGCGGCGCCGGTTAACCCAAACGTTATACCTAAGGATTTCAATTGCCAACAGCAACGCTAAAACTATTCCTGGCACACGGTGATCCGAAACGGCTTCGTACGGCCGAGATTTCGAACTGGACTGGAAAGGCCGTGGCAGGACCAAGAAGTGAGCTTGACGGAATCATTGCCAGAGAAGAATCTGCAGGATCTGGGGTCTACTTGCTTACCGGCACCGATCCAGAAACGGGAAAACCCGCTATCTACGTCGGCGAAGCCGAATCTATTAAAGACAGAGTTAAGTCGCATGTAACGAAGGATTTTTGGAACCAAATCGTGTTCTTTGTCAGTAAGGATGAAAAGCTGACTAAATCGCATGTCCGTTACCTGGAAGGCAAGCTCATTGCGCAGGCGTATGAAGCGAACCGGGCCATAGTAACAAACAGCCAAGCCAGTCGATCGAAGCTCCCGGAGTCAGACCGAGAGGATATGGAAGTGTTTTATGAGAAGATCAATCAGTTGCTGCCAGTTCTTGGGGTAGAGCTTTTAGTCTCTGTAAAGAGTAAGGCGCAAGATGGCCCGAAGAAACAGAATTTGATTTGCGAGATTAAAGGATTAATGGCGAAAGGCTATCTTGTTCCAAATGGGTTTCTTGTCCTGTCAGGCTCGGAAGCTGTGCATAAAGAGCGACCGTCTGTAGAAAAATGGCCTTGGCCAAGAAACATGCGCTTAAAGCTTTTGGAAGAGAATGCTCTTGTCGATCGGGGCGATAGGCTCGTTTTTGCCTCTGATGTTGAATTTTCTAGTCCGAGTGCCGCTGCCGCCGTAATACATGGTGGTCATGCTAATGGCTTGATTGCCTGGAAGACAAAACAAGGCAAAACTCTGAAAGAGCTAGAAGAGGTATAACAAGTCGCTCAAGTTCGTTCCGGCCTTCGGCCTCCACCGGACGCGGCTAACGCCGCGCCGCTTAGCTCAATCGTTAGCTGTGAAAAATCTCTACACCATCGTCACTCTCGCGTTCTTTTCGCAATACTGCCTCGCCGATACATTCGATCGACTTTCCTCGATTACCGAAACTGAAACTATTGAGATCGAGGGTACTTTGATTGTGGAGTATGGCGGTTTTCATCTCTGTCAATTGGGCTCAACCATCGGCGACAGGTA
Source organism: Oceanicaulis sp. (assembly GCA_022565365.1). Lineage (GTDB taxonomy): Bacteria > Pseudomonadota > Alphaproteobacteria > Caulobacterales > Maricaulaceae > Oceanicaulis. Next base: position 1,049 of record JAIUMW010000357.1, on the reverse strand, counting down.
TGAGGACTGCGTTGATGTGATATTTGGAGAGAGATCCTGGCCAGAAATTCCCGATCTAAAAATAGAGTGTGTGCATATCAGGGGCGAATTTCGTGCATATAGCTCAGAGTACATCGGAATAGGATGGTTGGTTTCGAACTTTGGCTTGCTTAAAGGTGTGGAGGTCAAACCGTGCCCCGACAGCTAACAAAGCCTTCAACCGGACGCGGGGTAACTTTCCGGCCGGCTTCGCCGGGCTTGTTTTGTGGCCGCGCCGGTTAAGGCAAACGTTATAGGAGAAGAGAAATGCGAAAACCCTTCCTCTTAAAGATCGGAGCTATGGTTATGCTACTGGCAGCTTCCGCAGTTGCACAGGATCGAGACAGAGAAAATTCTCAGTTTCTTCCTTTACCAGCCTATCCGCGAGACGCGGCAATTGAGTGTATTCAAGGCGAAGTGCTCGCTCGTTTCATCGTTTCTGAAACATTTCAGGCCACCCAGATCGAGATCGTCCGGTCAATGCCGGAGAACATTTTCGAGGATGTTGTGTTGGAAGCGTTGGATCGTTGGGTTGTAAACGCCGAGCCAGGCACTGAAATAGAGGAACTGTTCGAGTTTGAACTCGAGTCTTGTGGCTAACCGACTTTCCTATAACAAAGGGTTCAACCGGACGCCGGTAAGCTTCCGGCCGGCAAAGCCGGGCGAGTTCAGTGGCGGCGCCGGTTAATGCAAACGTTGGGCCTCAAAGTTGCCGCATTGACAGACTGTAGCCGCAGGGCTACACTATGTTTGTGGTAGAGGTGCGGAAAACTGAGGTTTTTGCCAAATGGCTGGACGGGCTGCGAGATGCTCGAGCCAAAGCCCGGATCCTTCTGCGGCTCCGGCGGCTTTCTCTCGGCAATTTTGGCGATTGGAAGCCTGTTGGCGATAGTCTTTCTGAGCTGAGAATTGATTATGGTCCTGGCTACCGGGATTACCTCACTCGCCGGGGAAATTCTGTAGTCATTCTTCTGGCCGGTGGCATCAAGAAATCTCAGAGTCGTGATATCAAACGGGCCATTGCATTGGCT
>JAIUMW010000356.1 GCA_022565365.1 Oceanicaulis sp. | reverse complement strand
GGCGTGATGAATTGCGGGTCATCATCATCGGCGCGGTCGATGACCATCAGGCCGGGCGCCTCGCGCAGCACGCTGCGGGCCTTGGCGGCGCTTAACGGACGCTCCAGCTCCAGATGGGCGGCGACGCAATGGCCGACAAACACCGGCACGCGCGCGCAGGTGGCGAAGAGGCGGATTTTGGGATCGAGGATTTTCTTGGTCTCGACCATCATTTTCCACTCTTCCTTGGTGGCGCCGTCCTCCATGAAGTCGTCGATCTTGGGAATGACGTTGAAGGCGATCTGCTTGGGGAAGTGTTCCGGCGTGACCTCGTCATTGACGAAAATGCCGCGGGTCTGGGTCCACAGCTCGTCCATGCCCTCCTTGCCTGCGCCGGACACCGACTGATAGGTCGCCACGCTGGCGCGCACGATTCCGGCCAGATCATGGATGGGTTTGAGCGCCACCACGGTCTGGATGGTGGAGCAATTGGGATTGGCGATGATGTTCTTCTTCGGCCGGGCGGCCAGCACTTGCGGGTTCACCTCCGGCACCACCAGCGGCACGTCCGGGTCCATGCGCCAGGCGCTGGAATTGTCGATCACCAGCGCGCCGGCCGCGGCGATTTTCGGCGCCATGACTTTCGACACATCGCCGCCCGCGCTCATCAGCACCAGGTCGACGGTGGAATAGTCGAACGTGTCGGCGTCCTTCACCTTCAAAGTCCGGTCGCCATAGGACAGCTCGCGCCCCATGGATTTGCGGCTGGCCAGCGCATGGACGGTTTCAGCCGGGAACAGACGCTCGGCCAGAATGGTGAGCATTTCCGCGCCAACCGCGCCAGTGGCGCCCAGAACGGCGATATTGAGGGGCATGGGCCGGGTTCCTGTGGATTGCGTGTCTCCCCCCGCCTGCGGGGGGAGTGGTCCGAAGGACCGAGGGGGGGAGCGGCGGGGAACGCATAATCAAACTTTGATGGTGCGGCCTCCCCCCTCCGTCAGCTCCGCTGACACCTCCCCCGCAAGCGGGGGAGGATAAGCGGCTTACGCGAGGTTCGGATCAATGCCCTTGCAGGCGTCGACCAGGCCCTTCACCGACTCCACCGAGTGGTCGAACATGGCCTGTTCGTCGGCGTTCAGGCTGATTTCGACGATCTTCTCCACGCCGCCTGCGCCGATCACGATGGGCACGCCGACATACATGCCGTCCACGCCGAACTGGCCGGTCAGGTGCGCGGCGCAGGGCAGGACGCGCTTTTTGTCGTTGAGATAGGATTTGGCCATGGCCACGGCGCTTTCGGCCGGGGCGTAGAAGGCCGAGCCGGTGCCCAGAAGCTGCACGATCTCGCCGCCGCCCGAGCGGGTGCGCTGAACGATTGCGTCGATCTTCTCCTGAGTGGTCCAGCCCATCTTGATCAGGTCCGGCACCGGGATGCCCGCCACGGTGGAATAGCGCGTCAGCGGCACCATGGTGTCGCCATGGCCGCCCATAACGAACGCGGTGACGTCCTCCACCGAGACGCCGAACTCTTCAGCCAGGAACCAGCGGAAGCGCGCCGAATCCAGCACGCCGGCCATGCCCACGACCTTCTCGTGGGGCAGGCCGGAGAACTCGCGCAGCGCCCAGACCATGGCGTCCAGCGGGTTGGTGATGCAGATCACGAAGGCGTCGGGCGCATGGGCCTTGATGCCTTCGCCCACCGCTTTCATGACTTTGAGATTGATGCCCAGAAGGTCATCGCGGCTCATGCCCGGCTTGCGCGGCACGCCGGCGGTGACGATGCACACATCGGCGCCGGCGATGGGCGAGTAATCGTCCACCGAGCCGCCGGTGAGGTGGCTGTCCTTGCCGAACACGGGGCTGGCCTGATCAAGATCGAGCGCCTTGCCCTTGGCCACGCCCTCGGCCAGGTCCATCAGCACCACATCGCCCAACTCCTCGCGGGCGCAAATGTGGGCGAGGGTGCCGCCGATCATGCCGGCGCCGATGAGAGCGATCTTTTTGCGAGCCATGTGTGGTGATCCTCGAGTGCTTGAAAGAGACGGCTGCGCCCGTGTTTCGCAGGCGCACAAATATCGCGCACGGGTCTAGCGCCGGACGCGCGCGAAGGCAATCGGGGCTGCGCAATAGGTCCGGACAAGTCTGAGTCTGCTTCACCCCGCCCCCACTGAGCTTGACCCGGCCCGCATCGCGGGCGTAGGGATGGCGCTGACGGTCCCGCGCGAGCGGGTGAAAAGGGAACACCGGTGAGAGGGCTGAAAGGTCTTCAGGTCCGGGGCTGTACCCGCAACTGTGAGCAGGGAGGGCGTCCGCCAGTATCGCCACTGGGCCGCAAGGCTTCGGGAAGGCGGCGGACGCGCGTTGATCTGCAAGCCAGGAGACCTGCCGTCACGTCGTGCGGACCGGGTGCGGGCAAACACCATGGCCGGCGGGGGATCATCCCACGTGAAACGACACCGAAAGGCGCGTGAGCGCCGGAGCGGCGTCATGCGCATTGTTCCGGGGCGCGGTGTTTGATGAAGTCGCAAGCGGCGGGGCGCTCACCCCTGGCGATATGCGCATCACCGGGATGAGTCCGACATGACCTTCACCCTAGCGGGCCTTGCGGCCCTGTCGCTGGCCCATGGCGCCGCGGCGGCTGATACTGAAACTGAAACCTCCACCCCTGCCGACGTGATCGAAGTCACGGCGGTGCGCCTGCCTGCGATCGTCAGCGAAAGCGCGGCGGCGATCACCCTGATCGGCCGGGCCGAGCTCGACCGGGCGGCCTTTGTGGTCGATACGCTGGCCGCGGCGCCGGGCGTCACCATCAATCAGACCGGCGCGTTTGGCGGCACGTCGGCGGTGCGCATTCGCGGCGCGTCGGGCGGCCAGACGCTGGTGCTGATCGACGGCGTGCCGGTCAATGACGCGACCTCGCCCGGCGGCGCCTACAACTTCGCCGCGCTGGACCCGGACGCGGTGGAGCGCATCGAAATCCTGCGCGGCGCCCAGTCAGTGCTGTGGGGTTCGGACGCGATTGGCGGCGTGGTCTCCATCCAGACCCGGCGCGCCGCGCCTG
>JAIUMW010000355.1 GCA_022565365.1 Oceanicaulis sp. | reverse complement strand
TTTCGATTAGTTCAAATAATAATTTGCAGTATATTTTTCCTTCAGTGTCAATTGAAATGAAATATAACAGTAGTTAGTTAAGCTCCTCATTTCTCGAAAGCGAGGTGTAAAAGTCTTCTTTAATTTTAGAGTTTGCTTCGACTATGAAACCACCAAAAACTGTAACATTCCTTTCTTCTCTTTTTAGATTGGCAATCGTGTTTATTGATAGGTCAATGAACTCATCTACTTTATCAGCATCATTCCCTATCAGTTCATAAATCCTTTTGCCAAAATGATGCGAATATACTTGCTGATTGGTATAAAATGCAGGAAAATGCTCCTCCCAAGATAATTGATCAATGATAAACTCATCTGCCAATTTGATTATAGCATCCTTAACCTTTTCACTAGAATAGGATTCTTCATTGTCTAAATGGTAAGAACTGGAAATTGTTTTATATCTAGTTACAAAATCCGTTTTTGTTAAAGAGGTAATTAGTGCATCAATTTTTTCTAATAAGTCTTTTGGCAATAATACTCTCTCATACTTTCTAGCGTACTTCAGACCCTTCAATCCCTCATCCCAATCATATTTTTTGTAAACTGATATTTCTTCAACAAAAGGAACAATTACATGACCAAGTCGTGCATTACATATTGACCTTATACTATTTGCGATAGCATCACTCGCAGATTCAGAGTGTATTTTATCTGTCTTTATTATGTGAGTTAACTTAGTAAGAATATTTGTCCAGTACTCACTTACTTCATTACCGCTAGGCTGATAATCTATAAGTCTCTTGCTTCCTTGACTTTCTGCGCCACCCATCCTACTAAAATGACCGTATGCTAAACCAGTTTTCATAGCTTTAATGGCAAGTTCATAGTATTCTACATTTTCCTTAGATAAACCCCATTCAATTATTTTCCTTCGTTCTTGAAGGTCAGCCTCCGTACCCGGAAGTAAAATTTTGAATAATTGCAAGAATTGACCAGTTGCATTGTTAGCCCAAGTTTCGTTTTCTGCAATAGCAAAAGCATACAATAGCTTTGCACTTTGGCTAAATGTTCTCTTATCAAAACATAGCTTTTCTAATACCCAAACAAGATTTCTTCTCCCCTCACTAATCTCTAATAATTCTTCTTTTGATTTATTTAAAAATACCCTTGTTAAATTTTTAGAAACAGCCACTGGATTCACTTCAACAAAAGAGCGGAAGAGGCGTGAACCCAGTTCAGAATTTAAAACTCCCGCGTTATCGAAAGGGCTTTGAGGCCCCACAATTTTTTCAACAATGGATAAGGCTTTATCATTATATCCGAGGTACTTCATTTGTTCAGCTATAGCTTCAGATAGATTTTTCCTATCTGGTTCTTTTAACTTTGCAATGTTTGTAATGACATTTAGAAGTCGTTCGGGTGTACATGGCTCAAGCCATTCCTGTGCAAGCGACATTGCTAATGGGAAAGGACGTAGACCTATTAATCTGCCTTTCTTCTCAAAAATCTCACGTTTTAAAAAATGGGTACAGGTTTCATGAAATTCATTAATGATTACTTGGTTATCTCCTGTTAAGCTAGTTATGTTTTTATCTTTAGCAATAAATTCTAACTGAGTCTTTAATTCATCCTCATAGCCGAAATAGTTAAAGATAGAACACGATTTTAAGATTGTTCGATATCTAGCATTTTGTCCTTTTTCACCAAGAAGTTTATCAAGAAGTTCCTTATCGTCTAACTTACCTATAAATTTTTCGCCTTTTTTAATGCTTTCTCCTATAAGAACAGCCATTAAAGGAATACCCTGAGAAAATTCTTTTATTTTCTCAATATTACCCTTTCCCAAAACATCAATATCTTCGGTAAGAATTTGGTCAACAATTGATGATAGGTCTTCTTTTTTGATTGAAATGTAGTTTACACCATTTATTTTGTCTATCTCCAGTTCTTCTGGATTAGAATCAATAGTGATTAGGGAAATACGATTGTTTTCATTATTAATAAAGTGAAGAAGTTGACGATGAAGAGCTCTTGAGCAATTATCCAATATTACTATTCTATCTTCCTGCTCTTTTGTCAACTTTGTGAAAAGAGATTGATAATCAGCGTTAGAATGATAATTACAATTTAAGTAAAGAACTCTGCTGTTCAGGTAAACTGATTTTTCGGTCTTGTCGTGCCTGAAAATTTCGAGTAAGATTCTAGTTTTTCCTAAGCCAGATAAGCCAATTAAGCGGATACTTCTATTTGGTTTATTTACACCTTCTTTAATTTGGTCAGTTAATTTGTCTAAAAAATCACTCGTATAATAGTTTTGGGATGTGTTGGTTAAGGTTTCCCAATCACTCCATGTTAATAAAGGCCTGTATTTATCTTTTTGATGTTGAAGAGCATAAAGTGATGTTTCTTTTAAGGCACCAGTTAATCCTGAAATTAATTGATTTTGAGCTTTTTGCTTATCATTATATTTTGGTGAGTATCTATATTCAATTGGAAACCTTAAATGTTTTAAGTCAAATGGTATGTTGTCTGGATTTTTATTAGGAGAACCAAATACCTTATTTAGTACGCCAATTATTTTTTGCTCTCCAATTGCTTCATATGCTACACCATATTCATAAAACACATTGTTGTTTTGAAATGGTTTGTATTTATCCCCTGTGATTTTTCTGATAAATCTATTAAAACCATTAATGTAGTTTACAACAGACAGGTCAGCTATGAAAATGTCACAATTTGGAATTCTATCATCTGCAATTTTTGAGGCAACTTGCACCGAACCCGATTCGCCTGTTATGCCCTCTTGTATGATGAATTCAACACCTTTGAATTCTGGTTTTTTTTCTAATTTCTTAACAGATTTATTTATGCAATCAAGTATAAAGTACTTGTTGTATTTCGCATCGGTGGTCATCTGCCAAGAAAAAAATATCTTCAATTTCATATTTCAATTCTTGTTTATTCGTGGGGTTCTATGCATGAAGCACAACGTTTTCGGGCTTTGCGTTCGGGCGGGTTTTGGAGCACAAAACTTTCAACCTGCACTGAACTTGAATAGA
>JAIUMW010000354.1 GCA_022565365.1 Oceanicaulis sp. | reverse complement strand
GGCCAGGCTGCAGAGCACCGCTTCGGCGCGTCGGCCCGTCTGACCGACGCCACCACGGACGAGAATCGCTGGCGCCGCCGCACCAACTCGTTCGCGCCGCCGCTCGGTCTGGCCGGTATGCTGGGCGACCAGCCCTCGCAGAACTTCGGCTATTTCCTCGGCAATAAATTTGATCGGGGACGGCAAGGCGAATGGCACGGCAGCTTCCGCTCCGCCGTCCGGCAGCCGGGCAATGTGCGCGCCTCGCAATCGATCGAGGGGGACTATTCTGTCGACGAGAATATCTACGCGGCGTACGGCATGACTGATATCGCCTTCGGCAATACCAGCGTCATCGCCGGATTGCGGGTAGAGCACACCGACTTTTCGTCCACCGCATTCCGTTTCAATGACGACACGGACGAGGCTGTGCCCAACAGTAATTCGCGCCGTTACACCAACTGGTTCCCGAACCTGACCGTGCGTCACGAGTTCTCCGAAAATCTGATCGGCCGGTTCGCCCTGACCCGCGCCATCTCCCGCCCGAACTATCCCGATGTGGTGGCGCGCATCTCTGCGGGCGATATCGCTCCGCTGACGGTGAGCCGGGGCAATCCGGACCTGAACCCCACCCTGGCCAATAATCTGGACGCTGGTCTGGAATATTATCTGGAGACCCTTGGCCTGGTGGCCGTGAACGTCTTCTACAAGGACCTGGAGGACTATGAATTCACGCTGCGCACGCCGGGCGAATTCGAAGGCCTGCCGGCCACCTTCGTTCAGGCGGAGAATGCGCCTGACGGCTTCATTCGCGGGGTTGAGCTGACCTGGCAGCAGGGCTTCAGCTTCCTGCCCGGCCTGCTTGGCAATACCGGCATCTTCGCAAACGCCACCTTCACGGACTCGGAGATGGATATCGGCCGCACGGTCGGCGGGCGCAGCGCCTTCCCGCTGCAAGGCCAGTCAGACACAGTCTACAACGTCTCTCTGTTCTATGAGACGGCCCGCTTCAACGCGCGCCTGTCGTATAATGACCGGTCGGACTACCTCGACAGTGTGAGCACGTCGGGACGCGACTTCGACATCTACTGGGAAGGCCGCAGCCAGCTGGACTTCACAGCGTCCTACGAGTTTACCGACAGCTTTGAAATGTTCTTCGAGGCGAAAAATCTGACCAATACCGAAGGTGTCCGGTATCAGGGTATCCGCGAGCGCGTCTATGAGCGTGAAGCGTTCGGCTACACCCTCTTCCTCGGCGCCCGGTTCAGCTACTAGGCCACAGAGCAACGCATGAAGGCGGGGCGCGGAAGGGGAGACCCTTGCGCGCCCCGTTTGCGTTTGGATGTCACGCAGGTGTGAGCGCTCGCAGCTTTCGCGGCGCGGCGTGTGCGCGTATAGAAGTCGGTGATGCGCTGGTTCATGTCCCTTCTGGCGGTGCTGGTCCTCGTTGAGGCTGGCGCGCGCTTCTGCCCCGGCATGCTGGGCGGAGAGGCTCATGCCCATGCGGGTGAAGCGGCTGCGGCGGTGGACTGCCATGGCGCGCCCGTCCACGCTCCCCAAACCGATACCGACATTGAGTGCACTGGCGGAGCAGCCTGCGGGACGTGCGTCCTGCTGGCCGGTCTTGAGACCGCGTCGTCAGCGCCACTGACCGCGTTCGAGGCCGATCCAGGCCACGCCTTCGCCCGTGACGCGGGTCCGTCCGTCCTGCGCCTGACCGATCCGCCCCCGCCGAAACGCTGACCGCGACACACGTTTTCGCGTTCTTCGTTGATACGGCCAGGGAGCGTATGACATCTCATGCGACATGTACTGACAGCCTGCGCGGCCATCGCGCTGGGCGCTGGCGCGGCTGACGCCCGCCCGGTGTCCTATGAAGGGGGATGGACCACCATCGCCCAGTCGGACCGGATGAATACCGGTCTTCTGATCCACTACACCCCGCGTTTTGACTACTCCATCGGCCTGAAAACCGAGTGGGACCGTGCCGATGACATCCTGTTCAACGGCGCCCAGGCGACCTGGCTCGCCAAGCGCTGGTTCGGGCAGGACTATCAGGCCAATCTCTACGCCTTCGGCGGCGGCGGGGTGGCGCAGGGCATCAACGACAATGATCGCGGCGCCCGCGGGGCTGGCTATGCCGGCATCATGGCCGACTGGGAGACCCGGCGCTGGTTCCTGTCCTGGATGGGCCGGGTCAGCGATATGGGCGATGGCGGCCACGCCATGCAGTCGGCCCGCGTGGGCGTCGCGCCCTATATCGCGGGCTTTGGCGAGCTGCACACCTGGCTGATGGTCGAGGTGGATCACCATCCCGAAGACGCCACCCCTGTGGCGGTGACGCCGCTGGTGCGCTTCTTCCGGGGGCCGGCTCTTCTGGAGCTCGGCTACACGCCCGCCGTCAACGAAGCCATGTTCACCTTCATGTACCGTTTCTGATGATCCTCAAAAGGAGAGATCCCATGTTTCGCATTCTGATCGCGGCCATCGCCGCCCTGTCTTTCTCATCCCTGTCGCTCGCCCCCGCCGCCTCGGCGGACGAGCGCGCCTACCCCACCCCTGAGCTTGCCACAGCCGTGGACGAAGGCGGCACGCTGGTGAGCGCCAACATACTGGGCATGGTGTGCGATTTCTGCGCCGTGGCCATGACCCGCACCTTCGGGCGCCGGGCGGAAGTCGCCGCCGTGCATATCGATCTCGACGACAAGACGCTGCAGCTGGTGGTGCGTGACGGCCATGAGCTGACCGACGCCACCATCACCGATCTGGTGCGCCGCTCGGGCTATCAGCTCACCGGCGATATCCGGCGCGGGGACGACGCCTGATGCGTCTGGCGTTACGAGAAGCCGCAGCCCCGGCGCTGGCCCTGTTCGCCAGCGCCGGCACGCTGATCTGCTGCGCCCTGCCCGCCTTGCGGGTGCCCATTGGGGCGGGGGCGGTGATGGCGGGTCTGGCGACCAATATGCCGGGCCTGATCTTCCTGTCAGCGCACAAGGAATGGGTGTTCACCATCGCCGCGCTGGTGCTGGCGGCGGCCTTCGCCATGCGCTGGGCCACGCGCAATGCGCCGTGCCCGGC
>JAIUMW010000353.1 GCA_022565365.1 Oceanicaulis sp. | reverse complement strand
TGGCGACCAATATGCCGGGCCTGATCTTCCTGTCAGCGCACAAGGAATGGGTGTTCACCATCGCCGCGCTGGTGCTGGCGGCGGCCTTCGCCATGCGCTGGGCCACGCGCAATGCGCCGTGCCCGGCGGACCCTGCCCAGGCCCGGGCCTGCGCGCGGATGCGTAAAGTCGGCGGCTGGGCCCTGTGGAGCGCGCTGGTGCTTCTGGTCGTCGGCGGCTTCTTCGCCTTCTTCGCGGCGGAGTTGCTGCTTCGATAGGCCGTTCCCCTTTCGCGCGTTCTGCGCCATGATCTTCCCCTTTCAGGGGAGGACGTCATGGCGCAGGGCGTGCGGATCGGGGCGGACGTATGGCTGGCGGCGGCAGTGCTGCCGGTCGTGCTGACCGCATGCGGCGAGCGGTCCGGCGATGCGCCGGAGGCTCCAGTACTGGTGCGCGGCGCGGGCGAGGTCGCCTCCGCCCACGCCTTCACCATCCCGGCAGAAGACGGGAGTGAAACCCGTGTGATCCTGGCGGGCGTCGCCACGCCGCGCGCCGAGACCGCGCCGCAGGCCGCCGCGCTGGCGCGCGCCCGTCTCGAAGCCCTGCTGGACGAGGCCGGAGCGGGCCTGTCCGTCATGCCGGTCGCTGACGGCGACAGCCTGGACCGCTATGGCCGGGTGCAGGCGCGCGCGGTGTTCAATCGCGGGGCCGAGCGCGTGGATGTGGGCGCGGAGATGATCGCCGATGGCTGGGCTGTGGTCTGGCCGCGCGACGGGCTCAATCTGCCGCTGGAGGATTTCCTGGCGCGCGAAGCCGACGCCCGCGGCCATGCCCGCGGCGCCTGGGGGCTTGGCGCGTTCGCTATTCGCGACAGCGATCCCGACCGCCTCGCCCAGCATCTCGACAGCGCCCAGATCGTGGAGGGCCGGGTGACCAGCACTGGCGAGGCGCGCAATGGTCGGGTGTTTCTCAATTTCGGCGCTGACTGGCGCACCGATTTCACCATCAGCGCCAGCCGCTCCACGCGCAACCGGTTCGAGGCGGAGGGCGTAAGGCTGGAGACGCTGGACGGCGCGGTGGTGCGCGTGCGCGGATGGCTGCAGGAAGAGAATGGCCCGATGATCACCCTCACCCACCCCGCCCAGCTGGACATAATCGACGCGCCCGAGCCGCGCACGCTGCGCTGAAGCTTTTACCGGACGTCGACCCGCTGGCCACGGCGGACTAATGTGCGCGCCGCAAGAACAAGGAGCGCGCCATGGCTGACCCCCGTCTCATCACCGCGCTGGACCTGCCGTCCGTCGCCGAGGCCGAAGCGCTGGTGGAGCGGCTGGGCCCGGCCTGCAGCCATTACAAGATCGGGCTCCAGCTCCTTCCCGTGGGCGGGATGGCGCTGGCGGCGGGGCTGAAGAACCGCGGCGCGCAGGTGTTTCTGGACTACAAGCTCCATGACATCCCCGCCACGGTGGAGAAAGCCGTGCGCTCCATCACCGGGGCGGGCGCCGATCTCCTGACCGTCCACGCCGAACCGCCGGTGATGCGCGCCGCGGCTGAGGGGCGGGCAGGCTCGGACCTCAAAATCCTCGCCGTCACCGTGCTCACCGCCTATGACGATGCCATGCTGGCGCAGATGGGCTACGCCATGGGCGCGCGCGATCTGGTGCTGCGCCGGGTGGAGCAGGCAATTGCGTGCGGCATGGACGGCGTAGTCGCCTCGCCCCGGGAAGCGGCCGAGATCGCGGCGCGCGTGCCGCCCGGCTTCCTGATCGTGACGCCGGGCGTGCGCCCGGCCGGCGCCGACAAGGGCGATCAGGTGCGCACGGCGACCCCCGCCGAGGCCCTGCGCGCCGGCGCCACCCACCTCGTCGTGGGCCGCCCCATCAGCGCCGCCCCTGATCCGCGCGCGGCGGCGGAGGCGATTGCGGTGGAGATGGCGGGGGGCTGATCCATCACCCCCCAAACACCAGCGGCGTCAGCAGGGTCGCCAGCAGGGCGATCAGCGGGGCGATGACGATATTGATGCGCATTCCGGCGCGGATCATCTGGCCCATGCTGGCCGCGCCCGAGGCGTAGACGATGGCGTTGGGCGCGGTGGCCACCGGCAGCATGAAGGCGCAGCTCGCCGCCAGCGCCAGCGGCGCGATCAGGTGGACGGGCGGCACCCCGGCCTCGATGGCCAGCGCCGCCAGCACGGGCAGGAAGCCTGACACCGTGGCGACATTGGAGGTGCGCTCGGTCAGGAAGATGATCATGAACACCAGGATCAGCACGGTCACGGGCAGGGGCAGGGCGGGCACCCAGCTCAGCTGGGAGCCGATCCAGCCGGCCAGCCCCGTGGCCTGGATCGCGGCGGCCAGCGACAGCCCGCCGCCAAACAGGATGATCGCCGCCCAGGGCAGGCGCTGAACCGTCTCCCAGTCCATCAGCGCCAGACCCTTGTTGGCTGCGCCGCCGCCGGCGGGAATGAGGAAGACGGCGACAGCGCCCATAATCGCGATCTGGGCGTCGGACAGGGCCAGGCGCACCGGCAGGGCCAGCGCATCGGACAGCCAGGCCAGCAGCGGGTTCCAGCCAAAGCTGATATCAGGCCGGAAGATCAGCGCGCCGGGCAGCTCGCGGCCCATCCACAACCGGGCGACCGCGCCGAAGGCCAGCGCCACGCGCCATTCCGGCGTGGTCATGCGCCCCAGCGCCCGCTTCTGGCGCAGCACTTCCTCATGGCCCGCCGCATTGGGCGCGCTGGCCGAAACCTTGAAGGCGAAGCGGGTGAGGATGAGCCACATGACGGGCAGGATCACCGCCACCGCGGGCACGCCCAGCATCATCCATTCGACGAAGGTGATGGAGGCGGCGAATTCGCGTTCGAGAAACCCGTTGGCGATGAGGTTGGGGGGCGTGCCCACCGGCGTCGCGAGCCCGCCGACGCTGGCCGAATAGGCCACCGCCAAGGCCAGCGCCGGGGCGAACATTTTAAGCTCCACCCCGTCATCGGCCATTTTCTCGGCGACCTTCAGGGCGATGGGGATCATCATCAGCGTGGTGGCGGTGTTGGAAATCCACATGGAGAGCAGGGCGCTGGCCAG
>JAIUMW010000352.1 GCA_022565365.1 Oceanicaulis sp. | reverse complement strand
CGCCCATGGCCTTCATCACCTGGCCGACGAACCAGCCCATGGCCTTGGGCTTCTCGCGCACCTGGGCGGCCTGGCCGGGATTGGCGGCGATGAGATCGTCGATCACCTTCTCGATGGCGCCCGTGTCAGTGACCTGTTTCAGGCCGCGCGCCTCGACAATCTCAGCCGGGTCGCCGCCCTCGGACCAGACGATTTCAAACACGTCCTTGGCGATCTTGCCGGAGATGACGTTGGCGGTGATCAGGCTGACAAGCCCCGCCAGCTGGGCCGGGCTCACCGGGCTTTCGGTGATGCCAAGGCCTTCCTTGTTGAGGCGGCCGAACAGCTCGTTATTGACCCAGTTAGCTGACAGCTTGGCGTCCGCGCCCTCGATCACAGCCTCGAAATAATCCGCCCGGTCCTTGTCGGCGGCCAGCACCGAGGCGTCGTATTCGCTCAGGCCCAGCACCTCGACAAAGCGCTTGCGCTTGTCGGCCGGCAGCTCGGGCAGATTGGCCTTGATGTCATCGATAAAGCTCTGTTCGAGCACCAGCGGGGTCAGGTCGGGATCAGGGAAATAGCGGTAGTCATGCGCCTCTTCCTTGGCGCGCATGGAGCGGGTCACCCCGGGATTGGCGTCGAAGAGGCGGGTCTGCGGGATGTGCTTGCCGCCCTCTTCCCTAATGTCGATCTGGCGGCGCGCATCATACTCTATGGCCTGCATGATGAAGCGCAGCGAGTTGACGTTCTTGATCTCGCAGCGCGTGCCCAGATGCTTGAAATCGCCGCTGGCGGCGAATTTTTCGTACTGGCCGGGCTTGCACACCGACACGTTCACGTCGGCGCGCATCTGGCCCTTTTCCATATCCCCGCCGCACGTGTCGAGATAGCGCAATATCGTGCGCATCGTGAGCACATAAGCCGCCGCATCGCCGGGCGAGCGCACATGCGGGCGCGAGACAATCTCCATCAGCGCCACGCCGCAGCGGTTCAGGTCCACATAGGTGGCGTTGGGGTCGAGATCATGGATCGACTTGCCCGCATCCTGCTCCAGGTGCAGGCGCTCGATGCCGACGGTGAAGCGCGAGCCGTCATCGCGCTCGCACTCGATCTCGCCCTCACCCACGATGGGGTAGGCGAACTGGCTGATCTGATAGCCCTGGGGCAGGTCAGGATAGAAGTAATTCTTCCGGTCAAAGCGCGAAAACGCATTGATCTGCGCGTTCAGGCCGAGGCCGGTGCGCACCGCCTGCTCGACGCAGAATTTGTTGAGCACGGGCAGCATGCCGGGCATGCCCGCATCCACCAGCGAGACCTGGGTGTTGGGCTCAGACCCGAACTCGGTGGAGGCGCCGGAAAACAGCTTGGAGCGGCTCTTGACCTGGGCGTGGACCTCAAGACCCACGACAATCTCCCACTCGCCGGTGGCGCCGGGCAGAACATAGCGATGGTCGTCAGCGTCGAGCGGCATGGCGGCAAGGCTTCCTGATCAGGGGATGTAATGCGTCACTCCCTGTTTCGGCCCGGCGCGCCGCGCCGTCAAGCGTGCGGTGTGCGCCAGACAGGCCCGGTTGCATGCCTGCACGTCTCAGGCAATATGGACGAGGTTCCACGGGGAGGCGCAATTATGATCCGGTTGATACTGGCGCTATTGAGCCTTGGACTGGCGGCGGGCGCAGCCCAGGCGCAATCGCCCGAAGAGGATTTGGAGCGCATCCTGAGGTCCATGGCTGCAACCGGCCAGTTGGGTTCGACCGAGGAAGAGGCCGCCGCGATCGCGGCTGCGGCGGCGGTGCACCCGCTGGGCTCAAGGCTCAATCCGGTGCGCGCCACCATGCCGGCCGGTCAGCGGGCGTATTTGCAGCGCCTGCGCTGCGCCAACCGGCGCGCCCCATCCTTCACGCGTCTCGGGAGCGGTAGCGAAAGCATTTACGGCAATGTTCTGGACCACTACCAGGTCGATTGCGGGCGCTCCCGTCCAGGCCGCGTGGACGTCTACATCGACATGTACCACTTCCACGTGGAGGAAGCGCCGGTGCCGGGCTTTACCATTGTGCCGCCGCGATAAATGACCGTCCTTTTCCCCTCCCACTCGTGCGGCTGAACGGCTGAGCGCAGCAAAGCCGGGTGGGGGCGCCACGCGACAAGGGGAGTAAAAGCCTTGCTGTCAGGCGAATTCCAGAGCCCGTGCGGGACAGAGAGCTTTCAGTTCTCAGTCGGCCCCATAGAGTCGTCTGACATCGCGCCCTTTAGCTGCGGTGTGAAGCTGTACGCCCTTGAGAGGGCGGATGTCATCGTCGACAGCCGGGTCTATGGCGAAAGCGCGTTCCAGGCGTTGGAGCTCGCCACAGCGCTGATCTCCGACCTGTCCGGCTGGGCTGAGGCGATGAAGCGCGGCTGAACCGCCCCCCTCACCTTTGTGGCGTGGCAGGCCCATAAGTAAACCATTCCAGCTGGATGATCTCGAACACCAGCACGGCCACGATCAGGAGCCAGATCCCGGCGGTGATGATGGTCGTCAGCCAGAGCTTGGCGCGGATTTGCGGGTCTGTCGGCGCGCCCGGTTCGGAGCCGGGGACGATGTCGCCATCCTCATGCTGGCCGCGGATCTGGCGGGGCAACACGGTGAAGAACACCATCCACCAGGCGCACAGAAACACGACAACACCCGACACCATGCCGATATTGGGCGAGGCGATGAAGGCCAGCGCGATCCACACCATGAAGGCGGCGATCACCAGGGCGAGGCTCAGGCGCTGACGGGTCATGAATGGCCGCCTTCGTACAGCTTGGGGTCCTGCATCAGCTCGATCAGCACGCCGCCTGTGTCCTTGGGATGCACGAAGATGACCGGCACGCCATGAGCGCCGATATAGGGCTCGCCCGTGCCCAGCACCGTGGCGCCGCGGGCGCGCATGGCGTCGCGGGCGGCGGTGATATCGGGCACTTCAAAACACATATGATGCTGGCCGCCCTTGGGGTTCTTCTCCAGAAATTTGAGAATCGCGCTGTTGTCACCCAGCGGCTCGATCAGCTCGATCTGCATGTTGGGCACGCTCACGAAGACCACCCGCACGCCCAGATG
>JAIUMW010000351.1 GCA_022565365.1 Oceanicaulis sp. | reverse complement strand
CGGCCCAAACCGGGCCCGGCGCGCCGCAGCGCCCTGCCCGGGAGCGGGGGCTCCACCAGCGACGGCGCGGCGCGCGCCGGGCTGGCCGGCAACGCCGCGCCGGCCGGCGGCGCGCTGATCCTGGGCGCCGAGGCCGTCGGCAAGGCCGCAGAGGAAGCGGGCCTGTTTGTCTGGATCACGGACGATGAACCCGCCGGCGCGGCGGCGCGCGATGGCTAGGCCGGCGCGCATCTATATCGCCGCGGCGGAAGCCTCGGGCGATATGCTGGCGGCCGAGCTGATCGATGCGCTGCGCGCGATTGATCCGGCCATCCAGATCGCCGGCATGGGCGGGGCGGAGATGGCGCGCCGGGGCGTCACATCGACCTTTGATATTTCAGAGCTGTCGGTATTCGGCCTGCTGGACGGCGTGCGGATCGTCAAGCTGGTCCATGAGCGCGCCGAACAGGCGGCGGAGGCCGCGGCCGCGTTTGGCGCCGACGCGGCGGTGCTGATCGATTCCTGGGGCTTCCTGCTGCGTCTGGCGTGGAAGCTGGAGGCGCGCGCGCCGGACATCAAGCGCATCAAATATGTCGGCCCGCAGGTGTTCGCCGCGCGCCGGGGCCGCGCCAAAGTGCTGGCGCGCCATGTGGACCATCTTCTGGCGATCCACCCGTTTGATCCTGAGTATTTCGAACCGCACGGGCTGAAGACGACATTTGTGGGCAATCCGGCGCTGGCGCGCGATCTGTCAGGCGACGGGCCGGGATTTCGCAAGCGCCACGGGATCGGCCCGGACGAAGAGATGCTGTTGATGCTGCTGGGCAGCCGCCGGGGGGAGCTGGAGCGCCTGTTCCCGCACTTCGCCGCTGCGGCGGGCCGTTTGCGCGAAGCCCGCCCCCAGACCCGCCTGGTCACCGCGCTGGCGCCGTCCATCGCGGAGCAGGCGCGCGAGATGATCGCGGCCGAGCCGGCGTTCTCAAACCTCGTCATCGTGGATGCGCCCGAGCGCCTCGACGCCTTTCACGCCGCCGACGCGGCGCTGGCGTGCTCAGGCACGGTGACGCTGGAGCTGGCGCGCCTGGGCGTGCCGACCATCGCCGCCTATCGCCTGGGCTGGATCACCTGGGCCATTGCCCGCTTCATCCTGATGAAGGCGAAATATATTTCGCTTGTGAATATCGCCGCCGACGAGATGCTGATCCCTGAGTTTGTCCAGATGGACTGCACCGGCGACCGGCTGGCCGAGGCCGCCTACGCCATGCTGGAGGATGCGCGCGGGCGCGAGGCCCTGTCAGAACGCCTGCGCGAGGTGACGGAGGTCATGGCCGGCGAGGGCGGCGACCCGGCGACGGTGGCGGCGCGGAAGGTGCTGGAGCTGGTGAGGGGTAGTCACGGCTCGCCATCGGGCCCAGTATGATGCTTAGGTATGGCTGGCTATCAAACACCGAACCACAATTAGATCGCGATGAATAGTAAAGCGGCAAAAATTATTGTTTTTCTTATTGCGGCGACATCTTGCGCCCTGTCACTGGCATTGGAATATCCAGCGAACATAATTTGCATATATACAATTTTATTGTACTTGTTATTATATAATTTATCTATCAATAAAATTGTTAATTATAAGATATTGTGCATAGGTGGATTTGTATCCACGGTCATTTTTTATATTGTGATTTTCGGATTCATCTAAAATATGTGTAGGTAAGATGTCTGAATTTAGAAAATGGTTGCTAAAGCCTTGGGCGGTCAGGCTTATTGATGTGATCGGCGGTCTTCCGTTTTTTCCTTTATTATTTTTAGCAGTTCTTTATCGGGGTCCTGTTTTGATTTCTGTGGCGATCCTGACATTCATTGTCAGTGTGTTCTTTTATTACAGTGGCCGGGCAAGATAAATAAGAAGGGGTTGACCTGGAGGTCTAAGGCATTTGGGGCCGATCGCCGGCTTGAAATGCATGAAAATGCAGGTCTGCGCCTTCGTTTTCCGGGCCCCGATTGGCGTTTGGACCTTTCCCCCTTATCCCCGCCCCCTCCCCCTCCCTCCATACTCCCTTCCCTCGCCCCGCAGGCGGGGGCGCTGCCGGAGGCGGCCACAGTTGCGCGGGGCGGGGGCGGCGCCTCGAGCGGCCGGGTGACGCGCCCGGGCGCAAAAGAGCGGGCGAGGCGGCCTGGCCGCCGCCTCACGGCCTGCTGGGACGGTCAGGCGCCGGTGATGTCCATCCGGACGTGCCCGGACGTCGATTCCCCTCGTCCTGTCGCTGGGCCGCGCCGCCAGACCCCGTTGCAAGGCCGGACCTTCGGGTCACGCCTTGCGGCCCGGGCCTGGAGGCAAAGCCCTGGTCGGCGGGGGGCGGGCCTCGAGACCAGACATCACCGGCGGACCTGATGATGCGTGACGCGGCGGGGTGCAATCGACCCCGTCCACGCCCGTTCGGCAGCGAAGTCCTGCGGGGATAATCTGCGGGAGCCGAAGCCCGGATAACGCCGCCGCGCGCGGCCGGTCTCATGGACCTGCCGGCCATATCGCCTGGCCTTGCCAGGCCACAGCCACGCAGCGGTCCAAAGGGACCGGCCGCGCGCACCCCGCCATCCCCGCCGGCCTGAGGGTCGCGCGGCGGGTCAGCGTGGGCGGGAGTTTTTGAGGGGTATCAGCGCGGAGCCCATTCTTTCCCTCCCCTTGATGGGGAGGGTGGGCCGGCGCGCTAGCGCCGGGTCGGGTGGGGTGCTGGCGCCGCCCGGTGCAGGATTTTAGCAGCCGCCTTCGGCGGCGCCCCCACCCGGCCTCGCTTTGCTCAGCCACCCTCCCCACGAGTGGGAGGGGAAGAAATGACGCTCCTCTTCCCACCCCCCCACACGCAAAACGGGCGGCTCCCGTGAAGGAACCGCCCGCCCTGGCATGCGATGCAAAAGAACCGCTTAGCGCTTCGAGAACTGGAAGCTGCGGCGGGCTTTCTTCTTGCCGTACTTCTTGCGCTCGACCACGCGGCTGTCGCGCGTCAGGAAGCCGTTGGCTTTGAGCACGCCGCGCAGCGTTGGCTCGTAATAGGTCAGCGCCTTGGAGATTCCGTGCCGCACCGCGCCGG
>JAIUMW010000350.1 GCA_022565365.1 Oceanicaulis sp. | reverse complement strand
TGGCCGAAGTGGTCTTGCCTTCGCCGGGCAGGGCGGACGCAACCAGAATTACCGCCCCTGACTGTGTTCCTTCGCGATCTTGCATCCGTTCGGCGCGACTTTGATTCAGGTTCGTATCTACGGCCAGTCGCAATTTTCGCAAACTCTCTGAATATTGCGAAAGTGGGGTATCCAGTATCTGATTGCCCAAAAGCTGCACATCTCCGTTAGACGATGTGTCGGGGATCGCGCCCACAGCGCGCGCCGCACTTAGGTTGCCAAGCTGCGCAAGGGACGTAATGCCACCGATGTAATATTCGTTTAACAGCGCGATTCCGATTCCAAGACCGATGGCAAGAACCAGTGCTGCGGAAATCATCAGCCGTTTGTTGGGTGATGCGGCCGTTGACGGGGGCAGGGCTTCCGAAACGACGCGGGCATCTGAAATCTGGACATTGGCCAGTGCATTCAAATCCTGAACACGCGACAGCAAGCGTTGATACTGCTCACGCGCAATCGTGGCGTTTTGTTGCAGATTGAAAAGATCGGAAATAACCTCTGACGACATATCGGTGCGCAACAGGGTTTCGCGCAACTGCTCTCTCGCGTTGGTTTCGTTTTGCGCGATGGATGCAAGCTGTGCCTCGACTGTGCCCTGCACTTCGGCCAGTGTCTGCGTCAGGTTGGTTTCAATGGCTGCAAGGGCCGTGCGCAGATCAACCTCTGCCCGTGATCCTGTTGTCTGGCCACTTAGCCGGTTTATCAGGCTTGCACGTTCGCGGGCCAGTTGTTCTAGTGCGGTATCTTCCAGCGCTGCCGCCACTGTCATCCAGTCACTTCGCGCTGCCGCATCCTGCGACGCTTCCAGCACGGCAAGACTCGTGGACCGCGAAGATTGTGCAGACTCCAGCTCGCGCCGGATACGGCTGATCGAGGGGTCGTTGCTGTCCGCTTCCAGCCGCCCCAGATTGTCATCAATAAAGGAATTCAGCGCATCCTCTATTCTGGTCAGGTTCAAGCGCGCGTTTTCGGTCTGCCTTTGCAAAACGTCCCGCGCGGCCATGATGGCGTCGGTCTTGTTTATGACCTGACGCTCTATGTATGTATCGACATACAGGTTGGCCAGATCGGCGGCGCGTTGCGGATCGGCCGACGTCACGCCCACGGAAATCAGATATGTCAGGCCCCGTCTGCGCACCTCGACCGACGCGCGCATTTTGCTGATTGTATTTCTGACCACTGCTTCACCAGATCGGGGCGGGGCAGTGCGCAGGCCAACGGCGCGGCGCAGGCGGTCTGTGGCCCCTTCCAGACCAAGCGCGATGGCAATCTTTTCACGAAGGCCCAAACGCGCCCCGAATTCAGGGTCGCGCACCAGATCACCTGTTTCCACGACGGCCAGAATGGTTGAATCAGCGCGCAGAACCTCTACCTCGCCATCGACCCGAGAGCTAAGGATAGCACTTTGGCGGTTTTGCATCTCGCGCGTGTCCAGCAGATTTGACCCCCCCGCATCAATCGCAATAAGCGCGGTCGCGCGATACATGGGCGTTGCAAGTGCCAGATAAATTATAACCGGCACCAACACGACAACGAAGGATAAAACAATAAGCCGGATCTGACGGCGCAGGATCCCCATAATTTCCCTTAGGTCAATATCAGGTGACTGCACGTTACTTCCCTTGATGAAAATAAATTACTCAAATCACATGGGAAAAATGTTCCATGCTTATGCTGGTTAGCATTGGCGGTGCGCATACAAAAGCTGTCTTTTCGCTGTTGGTGCAATTTTGGCCGGTTACGACTTACTTTCGGGCAAGGATGATAGTTTCTTGAACTCCGACCCGTCATTGAGGGTCAGAACGGCTGCGGACTGGCCCGCGATCAAGCGCAGGCTGGTCAACCGTCCCGTTGCATAGGCGCCTGTATCAATGTTGATTGATCTTTCGCCGAATTCGGGGTCGGGCGTGATATAGTGACCGTGAACCAGCGTCAGATCATCGGGCGCAATCCGGCCCGCACCCCCCCAAAGCAGCGCTTGCCACGGCTGCGCAGTCAGGGGCGCTGTGGCATCCGCACCGGCATGGGCCAGCAAATAGCGCCCGACCTGCAAACCGGGCAAGGTGCGGCGCAAAAATGCCAGATGGCTGTCGGGAATATGCGCGGCCAGAAGCTGGCGCAGTTTGCGATCTGGGCTGCGGCGCAGCGCATCGGTGTCCAGCGTAATTCCATATGATGCCAGTGTTTCGGCCCCGCCAAAATCCAGCCAGTTCGCATGGGCCACCGGCTCGTTCAGATAGTCCAGCATCATGGATTCGTGGTTGCCACGCAGACAAAGCCTGCGCAACGGTGCGGGCGGGGGCCGTAGCAGGTGGTCGATCAGCGCCGCTGTTTGCGGCCCTCTGTCGATCATGTCGCCCAGCAGAACCACAGTTGCGTGCCCGGCGAAGCTGGCGGCATCGCGCAGGATACACGCTTCCAGATCCTGATACAGCGATAGGCTGCCATGCGTGTCGCCCACCGCGTAAACAGGGCCATCCTCTGGATCAAGCACTGGTATCTCGACCTTGGCTTGGTGCGCGGCGGAACCCCTAGGGCGCGTTGTTCTACGAAACAGCGACAACAAACTCATGTCACGGTGCCTGCCGGTGTTGCAGGCACCACATTGCGCGGCGGGGCTATTGCCAACCCGACGATGAACAAAAAGCAATAGACATTTGCGGGTATTTCAAGGCTGAAATCAGCCAGTGAATGCACGGCTGCCACGCACATGACCCCCAAAGCGCCAGCCAGAACCGCAGGATCGCCGCCGCCGTTGCGCAGTCGGCCTATGATCCGGATGAAAGCCCACACCAAAAGCAAGACGGGCACAGACCCCACCAACAGGCCCTGTTCCACCCAAAGGGTCAGATATGTGTTATGCGCCATGTCAAAATATGATTGCGAGGCAAGCCCTTGGTCGCGGTAAAGCTGGAATGCGGCGGGGAACGCATCATAGCCAAACCCCGTCAGCGGCCGTTGCGCGATCATGCGCGCGACAATGTCATAACTCTCGATGCGGTTGGCGGATTGCAACATGGTGAACAACGCCCGTTCG
>JAIUMW010000349.1 GCA_022565365.1 Oceanicaulis sp. | reverse complement strand
TATGACTGGGAGCGCGAGATCGCGACCTCCAGCCCGGACTATTACAAATGGACCCAGTACATTTTCACACGGCTGTATAACGCCTGGTATGACGACGAGGACGGGCGCGCGCGGCCCATCGAGGAGCTGCCCCTGCCGGATGAAGTGCGCGAAGCGGGCAAGCTGGCCATTCAGGCATTTCAGGACGCGCGGCGCCTGGTCTATTTCGACACTGCGCCGGTCAACTGGTGCCCGGAGCTCGGCACCATCCTGGCCAATGAAGAAGTGTATGACGGCAAGTCTGAACAGGGCCACGAGGTCGTGCGCATCCCGCTGCGCCAGGTGAAGATGCGCATTACGGCGTATGCGGAGCGCCTGCTGACTGATCTCGACGGCCTCAACTGGCCTGAAGGCATCAAGGACTCCCAGCGCAACTGGATCGGCCGCTCGCAGGGCGTATCGCTGCGCTTCGCCGTCGACGGCCACGACGCGGGGATTGAGACCTTCACCACCCGCGTGGATACGCTGGGCGGCGTGACCTTCCTGGCGCTGGCGCCGGAGCATCCGCTGGTCGATACGATCACCACGCCGGACATGCGCGCAGCTGTGCGCGACTATGTTGAGGCGGCGGCGCGCAAATCCGATCTCGACCGCACGGTGGACGCAGAGAAGACCGGCGTGCTGACGGGCGCCGAGGCGATCAATCCGGTCACAGGCCGTAAAGTCCCGATCTTTGTCGCCGATTATGTCCTGCCCGATTACGGCACCGGCGCGGTGATGGGCGTGCCCGCCCATGATGAGCGCGATTTCGCCTTCGCCAAATCCTATGGCCTCGACATCGTCCCTGTGATCGATCCGGGTGCGGACAACCCGGCGCGCGCTGATGTGCTGGCGGGCGAGGCCTGCTGGACCGAGGACGGCGTAATGCTGGCCGCGCCCGATGATAGCGGGCTGTATCAGGCAGGCGTGCGCTGGCGCGATGCGCGCGAGCAGGTCGCCGATCTTCTGGAAGCGCGCGGCATGGGCCGGCGCGTGACGACGTATAATCTGCGCGACTGGACCTTCGCCCGCCAGCGCTATTGGGGCGAGCCCATCCCCATCGTCCACTGGGAAGACGGCACGCGCACCACGCTGGAGCTCGACGAGCTGCCCCTCACCCTGCCCCATATCGAGAGCTACAAGCCGACGGGCCAAGCCGAAAGCCCGCTGGCGCGCGCCGGCGACTGGCTGGAGGTGACCGACCCGAAGACCGGCCTCAAGGGCCGGCGCGAGACCTCGACCATGCCGCAATGGGCCGGGTCGGGCTGGTTTTATCTGCGCGTCAAGGATCCGAAGAATGATGCGGCGCTGGTGGACCCGGAGATCGAGCGCGCCTGGGGCATGGTGGACCTTTATGTCGGCGGCGCCGAGCACGCCACCTTGCATCTTTTGTATGCGCGCTTTTGGCACAAAGTGCTGTTCGATCTGGGACTGGTGTCCACGAAAGAGCCGTTCCAGAAGCTGGTCAATCAGGGCCTGCTGACAAGTCACGCCTTCAAAAACGCCCGCGGCATCGTGCTGCCGGTGGACGAGGTCGAAGCCCGCGAGGATGGATCGTACGTACACGTATCAACTGGTGAGCCAGTGGAGCGTGTGGGCGCGAAGATGTCGAAATCCCTGCGCAATGTGGTGACGCCCGACCATGTAGTGGAGCGCTTCGGCGCCGACGCCTTCCGTGTGCACATGATGTTCATGGGGCCCGTGGAAGCGATGCGCCAGTGGGACACCGACGCGGTGGCCGCCGCCCTGAAATTCCTGCGGCGGATGTGGCGCTACGCCACCGGCGCCATCGCCGCGCCCGCGCATGAGGAGCCCAAGGCGGTGACGCTGGCCGCGGCCAAGCTGGTGATCGCGGTCACGGAGGATCTTGAAAACCTGCGCCTCAACACCGCCATCGCCGAGCTGATGAAATATCTCAACGCGGCCGAAGGCGAGCCAGTGACGCGCGAGACGCTGCATACGGTGATCCGGGTGCTTGCGCCCTTCGCCCCCTTCATGGCCGAGGAGCTGTGGGAGATGACCGGCGGTCAGCCCAGCGTGTTCCAGGCCGGCTGGCCGAAGGCCGACGCCGGCATGCTGGAAGCGGCCATCGAGACGGTGGAGCTGGTGGTGCAGGAGGCGGGCAAGCGCCGCGCTTCGATCCCCGTCGCTCCGGACGCTGATGATGAGACGATCCGCGAAACCGCCTTTGCGCGCCTGCGCGAGATGGGCAAGGAGACCGACGGCGCCGATCTGTCGCGCGTGATCATCGTGCGCGACAAGAAGACCGGTCATCCGCGCCTGATCAATATTCCCACGCTCGGCGAATGAAGGCGCCGGGGCCTAGCAAGAAGCGGCCCGCCAAACGCCGCACGCCCGGCCTGACCCGCGAGCAGGCCGAGGAGGTGTATGCGCGCCTGGCCGAGATCCGGCCTGACCCGCGCACCGAGCTGGACTATGTCAATCCGTATACGCTGGTGGTCGCCGTGGCGCTGTCAGCCCAGGCCACCGATGTGGGCGTGAACAAGGCCACGCGCGGCCTGTTCGCGGTGGCGGACACCCCGCAGGCCATGCTGGCGCTGGGCGAGGACGGCGTGCGCGAGCACATCAAGACCATTGGCCTGTTCCGCAACAAGGCGAAAAACGTCATCGCCCTGTCGCGCCTGATCATCGAGGAGTTTGGCGGCGAGGTGCCGCGCACGCGCGAGGATCTGATGCGCTTGCCGGGGGTTGGACGCAAGACCGCCAATGTGGTGCTGAACGAGGCGTTCGGCGAGCCGACCATCGCGGTCGACACCCATATCTTCCGGGTTTCTAACCGCACGAAACTCGCGCCCGGCAAGACGCCCGACGAAGTCGAAGCGCGCCTCGAGGCGATCACGCCGGCGGCCTATCTGAAAGGCGCCCATCACTGGCTGATCCTGCACGGGCGCTATGTGTGCAAGGCGCGCAAGCCTGAATGCTGGCGCTGTGCGATCGCCGATATCTGCCGCTTCAAGGACAAGACGCCCCCGCCTTAGCGGCGCGGGCGGGGCGACCCGTGACTCCGCCGGCCATAAAGTGGCCGCCACCAGATTCAGCACCGAGT
>JAIUMW010000348.1 GCA_022565365.1 Oceanicaulis sp. | reverse complement strand
CGCGCAAGCGCTCCTGGCGCACATGGGAGTTTTGCAGGACCGCCGGGGTCAGCTTCATCATCCTCCGCCCAAGAGTTCCGCCATACCCATCTCCAGATAGACGAGCCCGATAACCGTCACGACGCGGTTGGTCCACCGGCGGAACATCACCTCGCACATATGCGCCAGCACCCGCGCGCCCAGCGTCGTGCCCGCCACCGAGAGCGGCAAGGCCAGGGCGATGAGCCAGATCAGCCCGCTATCGCTGACCGCGATGGCCGGTCCCACATAATAGGCGATCTTGACGCCATGGGCGGCGACCTGGCTGGCGGCCTTGGTGGCGACGATGGCGCGCCGGTCAACATCGGTATTCTGGAAAAACACGTCCAGCAGGGGGCCGGACACCCCGGCGATGACATTGAGCCCGGTGACCAGAAACCCGGCCGCCACGCCATGAACCGGCCGCGACGCATCCAGCGACCAGCGTCCTGCGGGGAGCCAGACCAGAAACGGCACGCAGCCCAACGCGATTAAAAGCCAGGCCCGGTCCAGCGCAAACTGCACCGCCAGAAGCCCCAGCGCCGCCATCGCCGAGCCTGCGAGATAAAATCCCAGCGTCCGCCACATCACGAACCGGCGCAGCAGCAAGGCGCGCCAGCCATTGGATACGCTCTGCACCGCGCCATGGGTGACCATGGCCGCCGAGACCGGCAGGATCAGCGCCAGCACCCCCATCAGCACCAGCCCGCCGGCCATGCCCAGCATGGCCGAGAGGATGGCGGTGAAGAAAGCTGCAATCAGGATGACAAGAGCGGTCATGTCGCGGGTGGATTTCTGCGCCAGATGGTTATGATCGGCTCCAGACACAGACCGCCGGGCAGACCGGCGCGGGAGGAGCCCAACGATGAACTTCGAATATTCAGACGTGTGCAAGGACTATCTCAAGCGCGTGCGCGCCTTCATGGACAGCCATGTCTATCCCAACGAACGCACCTATCACGAACAGCTGGCCGGGTTTGGTGAAAACCGCTGGCAGGTACTGCCGATCATCGAGGAACTCAAAGTGAAGGCCAAGGAGGCCGGGCTGTGGAATCTGTTCCTGCCCGATTCCGATCAGGGCGCCGGCCTGTCCAATGCCGATTACGCCCCGCTGGCCGAGGAAATGGGCCGGGTGCCCTGGTCGCCGGAAGTGTTCAACTGCGCCGCGCCCGACACCGGCAATATGGAAGTGCTGGTGCGCTACGGCACGAAAGAGCAGCAGGACAAGTGGCTGACGCCGCTCCTGAAGGGCGAGATCCGCTCCGCCTTCCTGATGACCGAGCCGGCGGTGGCTTCCTCGGACGCCACCAATATCGAATGCTCGATCCGGCGCGAGGGCGATGAGTACGTCATCAATGGCGTCAAATGGTGGAGCTCGGGCGCCGGCGATCCGCGCTGCAAGGTCTTCATCGTGATGGGCAAGACCGATCCGGACGCCGCCACATACAGCCAGCAATCCATGATCCTGGTGCCTGCCGATGCGCCGGGCGTGACGATCCTGCGTCACCTGCCGGTGTTCGGCTATGACGACGCGCCCCACGGCCATATGGAAGTGAAGCTGGACAATGTGCGCGTGCCCGCCTCCAACATGCTGCTGGGCGAGGGGCGCGGGTTCGAGATCGCGCAAGGCCGTCTCGGGCCGGGGCGCATCCACCACTGCATGCGCACGATCGGCGCGGCGGAGCGGGCGCTGGAATTGATGGTGCGCCGCGCCATGAACCGTGAAGCCTTTGGCAAACGCGTGATCCAGCATTCCATCTGGGAGCACCGCATCGCCAAGGCCCGCATCGATATCGAATGCACGCGCCTTCTCACGCTGAAAGCCGCGTGGATGATGGACACGGTGGGCAACAAGGCCGCGCGCGGCGAGATCGCCATGATCAAGGTCGCCGCCCCGCGCGTCGCCCTGCAGGTCATTGACGACGCCATCCAGGTCCATGGCGGCGGCGGGGTCAGCGACGACTTCCCGCTGGCGGCCGCCTATGCCGGCATCCGCACGCTGCGCATCGCTGACGGGCCGGACGAGGTGCACGAGCGCACCATCGCCCGCCTGGAAGCCAAGCGCTGGCTCAACGAGGCCTGACCGGCCGTGACGCAGACCGCGCCCGCACACCCCAGCCTCGCCGAGGCGGCGCGTGTGTGGGCGCGGATCGCGCTGCTCAGCTTTGGCGGACCGGCCGGCCAGATCGCGCTGATGCACCGCATTCTGGTGGAGGAGAAGCGCTGGCGCAGCGAGCAGCGTTTCCTGCATGCGCTCAATTTCTGCATGCTCCTGCCCGGGCCTGAAGCCCAGCAGCTGAGCATTTACGCCGGCTGGATGCTGCACCGCACGGTCGGCGGGCTGATCGCCGGCGTGCTGTTCATCCTGCCCGGGGCCGCGGCGATCCTGACTTTAAGCATGCTCTACATGCTCTATGGCCAGACCGGGCCGATCGAAGCGCTGTTCTTCGGGCTGAAGGCGGCGGTGCTGGCGATATTGATCCAGGCCCTGATCCGCATCTCCCGGCGCGTGCTGCCCGCGCGCGCGGCGCTGGGCGTGGCGGCCGCGGCCTTCCTGGCGCGGAGCCTATTCAACATCCCCTTCCCCGTTGGGATCCTGGCCGCCGCCCTGGCGGGCTTCGCGCTGGACCGCGCCGGCTCCACGGCGTTCGATCCCCCCGGACATGGCAGTATTGGCGGCGGGCGAGAGCTGACGGCTGTGATCGGGACGCAGGCGCTGGCGCACGGCGCACCCGATTTGCGCCGGCTGATGGTCACCATCGGCTCGGGCCTCACGCTCTGGCTGGCGCCGGTGGGGGCGCTGGTGCTGATCCTGGGGCCTGAGGCGGTGTTCAGCACGGTGGCGGTGTTCTTCAGCCAGATGGCGATTTTGAGCTTTGGCGGGGCCTATGCGGTGCTGGCCTGGGTCGCCCAGGCCGGAGTGGAGACCTATGGCTGGCTGGCGCCTGGCGAGATGCTCGACGGGCTGGCGCTGGCCGAGACCACGCCCGGGCCGCTGAGCCTGGTGCTCCAGTTCGGGGCCTACCTGGCCGGCGCGCGCGAAGCGGGCGGGCTGGACCCCCTGCTGG
>JAIUMW010000347.1 GCA_022565365.1 Oceanicaulis sp. | reverse complement strand
TTCAGTGTACAACCGCTATGCCCCATAGTTACAAATGGTGGAACACCAATACCACCGTCTCTGGAAGTCGCCGAATTGCTATGGCCGGTATTACGTTCAATCGTGAAACCAACATTTTGTGGGCTTGTTCCGTCAAAATTGAATCTCGCGGCAGAATTTCCTTTGGCATTTGGTCCTACGTAGATTTGGCTGTTGTAGTTGGTGAGATAACCGAAAGAAGTCCCATCCCCAAAGGTATCGGAAGATATAGGTCCATCGGCAAAATTGTTAGGTGCCACTCCACAGCCGGAAAATCCCGCTCTGTCTCTAGGATTCGACTGGAGATTTTCTGAGTCGGTAAAGTCTCGTATAGCACCGTAGCTTGCATCATTGAATCCATCACCATCGATGCCATTTGCGGCAATGATATTGTAATTGCTTCCACCTTGGAGTAGGGAATGTGTTATGCATACACGAGAATTATTTGCCGGAGCACCATTGCATACTGTTCCATCAAAAATCTGAGCACTGGTAATACTACCCAATCCCGGATCTACTAAGCGATACCGCTGTGAGCAAGATGCAATGGAATTACATTCTGCTGAACCGGCAACATTGCCTCCCAATACAGGCTTGGAAAAAGTTAAGGCGATCCGATTCAGGCTGTCACATGTTGCAGATGTAACTCGAAGCAGTGCCTGCCCTTCGAAAGATGCCGAGTTGGAGCAATCTAGATTGTTGCCTGCTAGATCCGCAATTCCGGATTTGTTGGCAATGAGAGTATAATTTTGGCCAAAGCTCTGCGATGAAGATAGATGCAATACATAGATTGAGCCAGAACCCCCTGATGGTGTAACAGAATCGATTGAAAAATCTCCGGTCTGGGGTGATCCAAAATTGGTATTATTTGAGCAAACACCTGTGACCGCAGTACTTCTGGCAATCCTGTAATTACTTGCATTGGTAGCTTGTGTAGAATCAACTTGTTCGGAAAAGGTCACTTGAACCGTTGTGGGTGAGAGGGATGTCGCTGATACAATGGTTGGTGGAGTTGTATCTGCGGCAAGAATGGTTCCATTTACTGATGCAGTTAAATTGGGAGATGAATGGTTTGCAGTTACTGTCACTGCTCCTGCAGATATTCCCTGCAAACGTCCATGATTACCGATAGAATTGGCTATTGAAGCAAATGATGAGGGTGAAACTGACCATGTTACTGAAGTAGTTAGGTCTTGCGTAGAGGCATCGGAATAAGTTCCAATTGCACTGTATTGACGAAATTCACCGGCGACAGTTTCCGCATTATTGGGAACTACCGCAATACTTGTAAGGATTGCTGATGTTATATTTAGAGTTGCCGATGCAGAGAATGTTGAGTAACTTGCTTGGATTGATGTTGAGCCAATTTCAAGTGCAGTTGCTCTTCCTCGATTGGGTGATGCGTTGCTTATGGTTGCAATGGATGGATTAAGGGAAGACCATGTTATTTCATCGGTAATGTCTTCTGTTGTGCTATCGGTAAAAGTTCCTGTTGCTGTAAAATTATGATGTAAGCCTTTCGCTAAGCTGTAAGACGATGGGCTGATTGCAATAGAGGTCAATTGTTTCTGAAGAATTGTAAGTGAAACCGGGTCGGATAGAATTGACCCGTAACCTGCTTGGATAGGAACTGTTCCTTCTTCCAAGGTTTGTATTTCGCCTTTTGGAATTGGATGTGCGTAAAAAATTGCTTTGGTTGGATCTTGCGAAATCCAAGTCACATCTTCTGTGATATCTTGAGTTTCTCCATTTTCATAAGTTCCTATAGCAGTGAATTGTTTGGTAAGACCTAATGCTCGCGAAGGATTCTCCGGCTCAACCTGAATAGATACCAAAGCAGGAGAGTTCACCGTAACATTCATAGTATCTTGAAAAGTTCCATTGGGTGCAGTGTGGGTAATGGTGAGAGAACTAGCGCCCACTGCATCACCTCGCATCCTAGATATGGATGGTTGGTTGGGAGAAGCGATATTGCTTGCGAATGAATAAGATGTATTCGAATCATCTGTAAGATCTTCAATTGTGCCATCTGTAAAAATTCCGGTTATATGAAATTCGGAAGTCATTCCTCTTATAATGGAAAGATTACTTGGATCAGCTTCGATCCTGACTAACGCTGCATTGGTTACTGTTAATTCTATCTCATCTTCTTGTCCCTGGAAAGTAGATCGAATACTAGTAGTGCCTAAGGATCTGGCAATCACTCTACCCGGATGATCTTCTTGATTAGCATCAATTTCTATGATTGCATCATCATCTGAAATCCAGTTCACAAGATCTGTAATTTCTGTATTTGTATTATTAGAATAAATGGCAGTTAGCTGAAGATCTTTATGGGTACCCAAAGGAAAAGCATTTCCATTTGAGCTTATTTCGACTCTCGTTAAAACGATAGGATCCTTATTGCCGGGATCTAAATCTGTGGGGGGAGGGGTCTCTCTATCGGGAGATGCGTTTCCGGCACCTTCACCACCACCAGGTGGTAGAAAAAATAATCCCTCGGAACCTTTATCATTGCCTACAAGACCGAGCAGAGCTGTTAAACCCGGCCATGCCATGCATCCATTTAATAAAAACAGATTTATAGTAAGTAATGCAAGTATCCTTTTCACAGTAGTATGTCTCTTTCTATTATCGGACGATAGAAAGTTGATATTTACTACACGTTTTTTATTTAGTACTCATTAAACATGTATACGCTATACCTTTTTATCTCCGAAATAGTAACGCCCTTGCTTTCTAATTAGATTTCTGGTGATCAAACCTTCCGCGATGATAAACATTCCCTCTGCTGCCGCTATTTTTTTTTCAACGTCAGCATCTTGTTGTTGCGACATAAGTTCGTGAACATATTTTCTTCGTTTAGAATCCAAAATACCCAGCATAGACCCACATACCTTCTCATCTGCCCCTAAAAACGCAAGAGCAAGAGTTTGAGGTGGGGTCTCATTGCATAGATACCATAGTGCTTGGTTGTCAAAATAAGTAAAATCCTCAAATTTATGTATATTAGTTTCTTCGTTGTTACCTGACATAAAAATCCTATTTCCTGTAAAGATCCGGTCTGAGTTTTTTGAAAATTTCC
>JAIUMW010000346.1 GCA_022565365.1 Oceanicaulis sp. | reverse complement strand
TTTTTTTGGCCCCCTTCCCGGCGGCCGCGTGGGGGTCCCACCCCCGGCCGGCCTCTTCCCCCGCCCCCTTGGGGGTGGGTGGGGGGGGGGGGGTATCTTTTTTGGATGAAGACCCGGCCCCCTCCAGCGCGCTCTTGTCCTCGCCCTCTTCCAGAAGCAGCGCGATCACCGCATTGACCTTCACCCCTTCGGTTCCGGCCTCGACGAGGATTTTGCCCATCACGCCTTCATCGACGGCCTCCACCTCCATGGTGGCCTTGTCGGTCTCGATCTCGGCGATGACATCGCCCGATTTCACCGCATCGCCTTCCTTGACGAGCCAGGACGACAGATTGCCCTCCTCCATGGTGGGCGACAGAGCGGGCATCAGGATTTCAATGGGCATGGGGGATCACTCCGCGTAGCAGACGGCTTTGGCCGCCTTCACAATATCCTCCACACCCGGCAGCGACAGCTTTTCCAGATTGGCGGCGTAGGGCAGCGGCACGTCTTTCTGGTGCACGCGGGCGGGCGGCGCGTCGAGATCGTCGAAGGCTTCGGCGACCACCACCGCGGCGATTTCCGCGCCCACGCCCATGCGGCCCCAGCCCTCCTCGGCGCAGACCAGGCGATGGGTCTTGCGCACGCTCGCCACCACCGTATCGGTGTCCAACGGGCGCAGGGTTCGCAGATCGATCACCTCGGCCTCGATGCCCTCTTCGGCCAGGATCTCGGCGGCTTTCAGCGCAAAGCCGACCATGCGCGAATGGGCGGTGATGGTCACGTCCGAGCCTTCACGGCGCACTTTCGCCTTGCCGATGGGCAGAACCCAGTCGTCCACATCCGGAATGTCGAAGCTTTCGCCATACATCAGCTCGTGTTCCAGGAAGACCACCGGATTGGGGTCGCGGATCGCGGCTTTCAGGAGACCCTTGGCGTCGGCGGCGTCATAGGGCGCGATGACTTTCAGGCCCGGCACATGGGCGTACCAGCTGGAGAAATCCTGGCTGTGCTGGGCGCCCACGCGGCTGGCCGCGCCATTGGGCCCGCGGAACACGATGGGACAGCCCATCTGGCCGCCGGACATGTACAGCGTCTTGGCGGCAGAGTTGATGATGTGGTCGATGGCCTGCATGGCGAAGTTGAAGGTCATGAACTCGACGATGGGCTTCAGGCCCCCGAACGCCGCGCCCACGCCCAGCCCTGCAAACCCGTGCTCGGTGATGGGCGTGTCCACCACGCGCTGCGGCCCGAATTCCTGCAGCAGCTCGCGCGTGACCTTGTAGGCGCCCTGATACTCGGCCACCTCCTCGCCCATGACGAACACCGTCTCGTCGCGGCGCATCTCCTCGGCCATGGCGTCGCGCAGCGCGTCACGCACGGCGATGGAGACCATTTTCGTGCCTTCAGGGATTTCGGGGGCGGTGAGGGATTTCCCCCCTCCGGCCGCTTCGCGGCCACCTCCCCCGAGCGCGGAGGAGGATGAAGCTTCGTCATCGGGGGACTCTTTTCCTCCCCCGCCTGCGGGGGAGGTGTCAGCGTCCTTGGACGCTGACGGAGGGGGGGGCTCGGTCTTGTCAGACTTCGAAGACCCCGCCCCCTCCAGAGCGCTCTCGTCCTCGCCCTCTTCAAGCAGCAGCGCGATCACGGCGTTGACTTTCACGCCTTCAGCGCCTTCCTCGACCAGCAGCTTGCCGACCACGCCTTCCTCGACGGCTTCAACCTCCATCGTCGCCTTGTCGGTTTCGATCTCGGCGATGACATCGCCCGATTTCACCGTGTCGCCGGGCTTGACGGTCCATTTGGCCAGCGTGCCCTCCTCCATGGTGGGCGACAGGGCGGGCATGAGAACTTCAATCGGCATGACCTAACCCTCCACCAGCACGTCGGTATAGAGCTCGCTCGGGTCGGGCTCGGGACTATCCTTGGCGAACTCGGCGCTTTCGTTCACGACCTGCTTGATTTCCTTGTCCATGGCCTTGAGCGCATCCTCGTCGCTCCAGCCGGCCTCGATGAGGTTCTTGCGGGCGAGATCCAGCGGGTCCTTGTGGTCGCGGAACTCGTTGACCTCCTCGCGGGTGCGGTATTTGGCGGGGTCGGACATGGAGTGGCCGCGATAGCGGTAGGTCTTCATTTCCAGAATGTACGGCCCCTTGCCCTCGCGGGCGTGGGCGGCGGCTTTCTTGGCCGCTTCATAGACGGCGATCACGTCCATGCCGTTGACCGCCTCGCCCGGAATGCCAAAGCCCGCGCCGCGGCGGAACAGCTCGGTTTCCGAGCTTGCGCGCACAACGCTGGTGCCCATGGCGTAGCCGTTATTCTCGATGATGAAGAGGGCGGGCAGATTCCAGAGCTTGGCCATGTTGAAGCTCTCATAGACCTGGCCCTGATTGGCCGCGCCGTCGCCGAAATATGTGGCGCTGACCTTGCCGTTCTTCTTGTACTTGTTGGCGAAGGCGAGGCCTGCGCCGATGGGCACCTGGGCGCCGACAATGCCGTGGCCGCCAAAGAATTGCTTCTCGCGCGAGAACATGTGCATGGAGCCGCCCTTGCCGCGCGAATACCCGCCCTCGCGGCCCGTCAGCTCGGCCATCACGCCATTGGCGCTCATTCCGGTGGCCAGCATGTGGCCGTGATCGCGATAGCCGGTGGTCACCTGGTCCCCGGCCTCCAGCGCGCCCTGAACGCCCACCACCACGGCCTCCTGACCGATATAGAGATGGCAGAAACCGGCGATCAGGCCCATGCCATAGAGCTGGCCGGCCTTTTCCTCAAACCGGCGGATGAGGAGCATGTCGCGGTACCAGCCCATGAGCTGGTCTTTCGTGACCGGCAGCTTGGCGGGCTTCTTCGCCGCGCTGGAGAAAGCGGAGGATTTTGAGGCGGTGGATTTCGAGGCGGTGGGTTTGGCGACCATATATTTCACACGCGAAACAGTTGCTGCGCGCTCCCTGTTGAGGCTATGGCGCGTGTAGCAGGCCCCGGGCCACGGCGTAAAGCCTTGAAGGTGATGCTGCGCTTGCGAAGTAATGAGGGGGCGCCTTTCCCGCAGGGCGCTCAAATCTGAATCAGGTTGACGGGTTTAGGCAATGCCAGTCCAGCCGTCCCTCCCTCCCCCACCGGGGGAGG
>JAIUMW010000345.1 GCA_022565365.1 Oceanicaulis sp. | reverse complement strand
GCCAGAGTAAGCTCGCGGGCGCCGCCATTGAGCGCATCGAGAAGCGCCGCGTTGGCGGCGGCGGGCTCGGGCAGGTCAGCGCGCTGGCGTACGCCCCAGGGCAGGAAGGGGTCGCGGGACGGCGCGCCCCCGCGGATAAACGGCGCCGCGCCCGGCGCGCCGGGATCGCCCGCCGCATCGCGGTCAGTGCGGGTGAACAGCGGCCCGCGGGCCACGCCGTCGAGCGTCTTGCGCACCAGGCTGTCAAACGGCGCGCCCTTGAGCGCGTCATCGGCCAGAGCGCGCCAGTCGGCGCCGGAGGGTTCGGCAAATCCCTCGGCAAGGGGGCGGATTGATTGCGTCATGGCGACGGGGATTACACCGCGTGCGCCGCGCCGCCAAGCCGCCTGCCGCGCTTGAGCGTCTGGAGGTGCGCCGGGGACAGGCGTGACGCCTGTCCGCCCCCGGCGGTGCGCGTCCTAGCCTTCAGGCGAGTATTGTCCTGTTCGCCGGCGGAGATGTCATGAGCGACGCAACCCCCAGACTGTCCCTGCCCTGGCTGATGCCGGCCCAGGCTCAGAAGCATGTGACGGTCAACGAGTCGCTGGGCCGGCTGGACGCGCTGGTTCATGCCAGGGCGCTGAGCGCCAGCGAGACGGTTCAGCCCGCCGACCCGGCGCCGGGAGACGCCTACATCCTGCCTGAGGACGCAGTGGGCGAGGACTGGGCGCAGTTCGATGCCGGCGCGCTGGTCTGGTTCCAGGATGGCGCCTGGCGCGGCGCCGCGCCGCGCGCCGGACTGATCGTCTATGTCGCCGACGCCAATGCGCTGAGCGTGCATGACGGGACGCAGTGGCGCGATGCTGGCGCTTTGATCGCCGCCCTGTCCAATCTGGAGCGCCTCGGCGTCGGCACCGAGCCTGATGACGTCAACCGCTTCGCCGCGAAGCTGAACACCGCGCTTTGGACGGCTTTGGCCACGGGCGAGGGCGGCACGGGCGATCTGCGCTACACGCTGAACAAGGAGGCGGCGGGCCATGTGCTGTCGCTCCTCTTCCAGTCAGGCTGGAGCGGGCGGGCCGAGCTGGGCCTGGTCGGCGACGACGATATATCGCTGCGCGTCTCGCCCGATGGCGCGGACTGGATCGAGGCGCTGCGCGTGGAGCGCGCCACCGGGGCCGCGCACATGCCCGCCCTGACCACGCAGGCGATCAATGGTGGCCCGCTGGCGGGTTTGCGCAATCATGTGATCAACGGCCGGTTCGATGTCTGGCAGCGCGGGCCGGAGGCCCGGCCGGACATGTGGCGCCTGCTCAGTGCGGGCGGCGGCGAGGCGTCTGCGTCGCGTCAGGCGCATGCGCCGGGCCAGACGGATGTGCCTGGTGGCGCAGCCGCCTTTCTGCGCTGGGCGGTGACGGGGGAGCCGGGAAGCGCGCCGATCCTGGTGACGCGAATCGAGGATGTGCGCACGCTTTCGGGCGGCCAGGCGGCGCTGAGCTTTCATGTGCGTAGCGACGCGGCCCGCAGCCTGGCGGTCCGTCTGGTGCAGAATTTCGGCTCGGGCGGATCAACCACCGTGCATCTCGCCGATCAGACCGTGGTGGCCGGGACTGCGTGGACGCGCGCCGTTCTGGTGTTCGACATCCCGTCTCTGACCGGCAAGACCGTGGGTGAGGGCAGCTATCTTGAACTACGGTTCAGCGGCGAAGCGGGCCCGGCCTCGCAGGTCTTCGATATTGATCTGGTGCAGCTGGAGGCCGGGACGGCGGCCACCGTTTTCGAGCACCGCCCCGAGGCGCTGGAGCACCAGCTTTGCCAGCGCTATTTCGAACGTATCGCGGCGCTCAGCGCCAATGGCTGCTTTGCAATCGCCTATGCGGTCAACGCGACTCAAAGCCGGTCGATATTGACCCACCAACCCAAGCGCGCCGTCCCCAGCTATGGGGCGTCGGGCGCATTCCAGTTTCTGACCAGTACGTTGGGCACGATCATTGAGCTGACCTTCGCCCGCCCGTCCTCCGGGCGGGCTGAGATCGTGGCCAATGTCACCGGCGCGTCGGCCGCCATGGGGCTCGGCAGCCTGTTGCGCGCGGCGGACGATCCGGCGGCCCATATCGACATTTCTGCGGAGTTGTAGGCGATGGTGTTTCTCAATGCGCGCTGGACCGATGACGAACAGACCATGATACGCGCCCAATGCCCGGACGGCCGCGTGGTGTTCATTCCGCCAGATCCTGGCAATGCCGACTATCGCGCGCTGACAGAGGGACAGGAGGGCGCGCCGCCGGTGGAGATCGCCCCGCCCGATCCCGCCCCGCACGGCTGACGCCAGATCTGGCAGCGCCAGCGGCGCAAGCCGGGTTGGCGGGGCGCGTTTTTATGCCACTTTGGCGCTGACCGAAGCGGACGCGGCGCGACCAGGCATGACACTCGACCAAGGCTATATCCTCCTTATCCTCGCCGCCGCCATGGGACTGTTCCTGTGGGGACGGTTCCGCCACGACATAGTTGCGCTGGGCGCGCTGCTGGCTTGCGTTGTGGCCGGGCTGATCGAGCCGGGCGCGGCCTTTGCGGGCTTTGGTCATCCCGCCGTCATCACCGTGGCGTGCGTCCTGGTGCTGAGCCGGGGCCTGCAAAACTCGGGCGCGGTCGATATCATCGCCCGTCATGCGATCCCGTCGGGCGCCGGACAACTGGTCTCGATGAGCGCGCTGGTGGCTCTGGGCGCGGTGTTGTCGGGCTTCATGAACAATGTCGGCGCCATGGCGCTTTTGATGCCGGTGGCGGTGCGCCTGGCCGGCCGGTTCGATCTGGCCCCGGGCCAGGTGCTGATGCCGCTGGCGTTCGGCACCATTCTGGGCGGCATGACGACGCTGATCGGTACGCCGCCCAACCTCATCGTGTCGGGCTTTCGCGCCGATCTGACCGGCGAGGGCTTCGCCATGTTCGACTTCACCGCGGTTGGTGTCGCGGTGGCGGTGGTGGGGGTGGTGTTCGTGATCGCCGCCAGCCGCTGGCTGGTGCCAGCCAAGCGCGCCAGCGGCGAGGACGAGTTTTCCACCGGCGCCTACATGACCGAGGCGCGCGTGGGCGCGAAAAGCCGGGCGGCGGGCAAGACCCTGCGCCAGGGGGAGGAGTTGTTCGGCGACGCCGACGCCCAG
>JAIUMW010000344.1 GCA_022565365.1 Oceanicaulis sp. | reverse complement strand
AGCTCCAGCAGCGCTCGTCACACGCATGTTGTTCTGTTCTAGATACCGAGAAACAGCCTTTCGAATTTCGATGCTATCATCAACCAGTAATATATGATGTGTTTTTGTCATGCGTTAGACCTACGGGAAAAGGAAGTGAGTTCCGAGAAAATTTGTAACGAAATGTCACACCGTAAACTTTTGCGACAAACCGTTACAAATCTGATTCTTGCGAGCGTTGAATAAACCATCCGAGTTGCCATATTTGAAACACGTAAATAAAAAAGGATGAAACATAAATGAGACTCAATAAAATTGCGCTCTTGGCCGCCTCATTAGCAATGATCAGCGCCGGACCATCTTTCGCTGAGCAAGGGATTGGAAGAGGCCCCCACGAGTTTTCTGACAAAGATGCTCACGTTCACATGAGCGATACCATGCGCAAACACTTTGATCACGCAGATCAGAACGGTGATGGAAGGGTCACCCGCTCTGAAATGGATGCACACATGCAGGCTGCCCAATCAGCATCAGAATACCTTGACTCTTGGACTGACCCAACCACTGGGCATCACAGTGTATCAATTCCAGGACCAACTGGGCATTACGGTCGGTAAGGCTGCGCTCTATTTTTCGGCGGGCGATCATTTCAGGTGATCGCCTGCTTTGATGCGGACCGCGTTACGGTCAAGTCTTCGGAAACGAGTCCGTCCTAGTCAAGGCTTTTTTCACACGACTTTAGAGCGCGCAGAAGCAGGCGTTTTATTGTCTGACCTGTCAGTTGTCGTGCTTTGGGTGCGGTTATTCACTCGGAACCGCACGCGTAGTTCGTTCCAACGCATCAGCTGCCAACGTAGGACGCTCATTGTTGATCCGGGTTAGCGCAAAGCGCTTCCAAATTACAAAAATGGCAGGGATAACCAGAAGGGTCAGCAACGTGGCCGTCGCCATACCACCAACCATTGGGGCTGCAATGCGTTGCATGATCTCCGAGCCGGTGCCATGGCCATACATGATGGGAATCAGACCAGCAAATATCGTGGCCACCGTCATGATCTTCGGGCGTACACGCAGCAAAGCTCCTTCGAACACGACCTGTTGGACATCTAGGAATGTCAGGTCCCGATCTTCGCTTGCGGCAAGCTTCGCACGTTTGTCCCAGGCCAGATTGAGGTAGAGCAGCATGACGATCGCGGTTTCAACCGCGACACCCGCCAGTGCGATGAACCCGACCAGCACTGCGACCGAGATATCGAAGCTAAGATACCAGATCAGCCAGACACCCCCCGCCAATGCGACGGGAAGTGCCGCGAGGATGATTGCGACCTCAGTCAAGCGACTAAAGGCCATGAACAGCATCAGTGTAATGATGAGCAAGGTCGCGGGAGCCACCAGGGTCAGGCGATCCTGCATGCGTTCGATATACTCATATTGCCCGGACCATGTAATGGAATAGCCGGAAGGCACATCCACAGTTCGTGCCACACGTTCTCGCGCCTCATTGAAGTACCCGCCCAGATCGCGGCCCGTGATGTCGATGAATACAAAACCTGTTCGCCGTGCGTTTTCAGAGCGTATCATCCCCGGACCGTCGACGATCGCAATGTCTGCGATTGCGCCCAGCGGAATGTGCGCGCCTGAGGGGGTCACGATGGGTAGATCGCGCAGGCGTTCCGGGTTGTTTCGCCATTCTTGCGGATACCGCAAGTTGATGGGAAAGCGTTCGAGGCCTTCAACGCTTTCCGAGACCTGCACACCACCGATCGCCATCTGCACAACGTCCTGCAAATCTCGCACGCTCATCATGTAGCGTGCCGCCTTATCTCGATTGATGTTTATTTCGACGAACCGTCCACCGACGGGGCGTTCGGCATAGGCTGATGCGGTGCCGTCAATCTCCGCAACAGCCTGCTCTACCGCAATTCCGATGGATTCAATAACACGCAGATCGGTACCCGATATCTTCACACCGACCGGGGTCTTGATGCCCGTCGCCAGCATGTCGATCCGATTCTTGATGGGCTGAATCCATACATTGGTCACACCGGGGACCTGCACGGCTCGATCAAGTTCGGCGCGGATGCCTTCCATGGTCATACCGTCGCGCCACTCCGCCTCTGGGCGCAACTGAACCGTGGTTTCGATCATGGTCAGGGGAGCCGGATCAGTGGCACTGTTAGCCCGGCCCAACTTGCCGTGGACAGTTAGCACTTCTGGCACTGTGGCGATCAAACGGTCGGTTTGCTGAAGGACCTCGCGCGCCTTGCCGATTGACACGCCGGGGTGAAGCGACGGCATGTAAAGAAGATCGCCTTCATTCAATTCTGGCATGAACTCGGTACCGATGTGCTGAAGCGGCCATGCCATCGACCCGACCACAGCTACGGCGAGCAGTGTTGTGGCGTAAGGCCACGCCACGGCGGCATCCAAGAAAGGGCGATAGATCCAGATGACCAAACGGTTGAGCGGATTCTTGTGTTCGGGCACAATGCGGCCCCGCACGAAGTAACCCATCAGAACAGGCACCAGTGTGATCGACAGGATCGCGGCCGCCGCCATTGCATAAGTCTTGGTGAACGCCAGGGGCTTGAAGAGCCTACCTTCCTGACTTTCCAGAACAAAAACATGTAAAAAGCTGACTGCAATAATGGCAAGGGAGAAAAACAGGGCAGGCCCTACTTCTTCACAACACTCCGTTACAATTCGCCAGCGATTTTGTGGCGTCAGCGGCTCTTTCTCGATTCGCCTGTGCATGGCTTCGATCATAACAATTGCGGCGTCCACCATCGCGCCAATGGCGATGGCTATACCGCCAAGCGACATGATGTTTGCATTCACTCCTTGCAATTTCATAATGATGAACGCGACAAAGATGCCGAGCGGCAGCGATAGCACGATGACCAGTGACGACCGAATGTGTAGCAGGAAGGCTGCACAAACGAGCACAACAACAATGAATTCCTCTGTCAGTTTATCCGAGAGATTTTTAACGGCACGTTCGATGACATTGGCACGATTATAAGTCGTCACGATTTCTACGCCGTCCGGCAGATTTGGCCGCAACTCCTCAATCCGTGCCTCGACTGCCTTGATCGTTGATAGTGCATTGCCGCCCCAGCGCATAATGACGACACCGCCGACAGCATCGCCTTCACCGTTGAATTCTCCGACGCCACGCCGCAATTCTGGT
>JAIUMW010000343.1 GCA_022565365.1 Oceanicaulis sp. | reverse complement strand
TCCTGATCGGGTGTGTAATTTCCCGTCATGATTACAGAGCTAAGAATGGGGATAGAATCTGTACCTACATGAGAATCTATGTTACCTCGCTTGTATCCGCGTCTGTCCCAAAGACCTTTCAGTACACCATCTAATTTGGCGTCTCCGGGGTTGTATTCCGATAGTTGTGAAATCATATTACTAAACTGCGCAAATTCCCTAACCTGAGCTTTGATTGTGGAGACACCACCTTCTAAGTTAATGGCCTCTTGTGGGTCACCAAAGAAGGATTGAACGCAATTGGCCAGCTGATCCTTTCCTGAGGATGCCGGGCCATACAAAAAGAGCATCGGGAAAAACTTTTCTGAATGCACCACGATATCTTGAAATGCTGAAGCAATACCGAAAAGCGTAGCTGTGATAGCATGGCCCCGGTGCACTTTCATCATCTGCGTGATGTAGTTACTGAAGTTGAAGTTTGGCCGTTTTATTACCGCCTTTTTCTGACTCTGGTACTTGTAGGGGTTGTCTTTATAAATACTATTAGCCGACGGGATGTAATAGGTAACCTTATTGAACTCAAATACACCATTTTCATTGATGTCGATATTGGTGCCATCGGCCACACTGGCTTTGTTGTTCCAAGCCCAGAAGCCCTCGGGTTGCCAGCCTAGCACGTC
Organism: Oceanicaulis sp.; assembly: GCA_022565365.1. Taxonomy (GTDB): domain Bacteria; phylum Pseudomonadota; class Alphaproteobacteria; order Caulobacterales; family Maricaulaceae; genus Oceanicaulis. The sequence continues at coordinate 2,514 of JAIUMW010000343.1, read as the reverse complement.
AATTTTTCGACCGGTGCCCATTTTATCAAACAAGTACTTCCGCAAGCGTTGGTGATCACTGCGGCCACCTGTCCAAAAGTAATTGCCGTGGGCTGTCATGGCATTGTCAAAAGACATGGGGGTGTTGATTTGGTCGCTCGGCATATCAAAAACCACCTCCATATTGTCGGTGTTTTTTATGCGCAGGAGCTTCATTGGAAACTTTTCATCCCGCATGTGCTGAATGATTTCAATGGCGAAATTGGACACGCTCTCAAAGGTGTAAGGTGGTTCGCTTCCGCGTTGCATCCATATCTTATTGTTGGCCATGAAAAGTTGATACTTCTCAATGGTTTTTTCAATTTCTACAATAGGTACCTTTACACTTTTGGGCAATTGGTATAGCTCATGGGTTTCATTCACCTGGTCAATTGCCTTTAAGCTTTCACCACGTATGAAGGATTCAACCGTTCGCTTTTCTAGGCCACTCTCCTTGGCCAGCCACTTGACGTAGATTTCGCGATAGCTTTTGTCCTCAATAGTGGCCAGTACTTTCGCTAATAACTCCGCTTGTATGGCCTTGGTGATTTCATCACCCACGAGGTAATTGTCCATTAAGAACTTGAAGCCGTCAATGGTGTATTCCTTCTGACTAATTAGCTTTTCAAGCCCTTTCTGTTTTTCAATTTCCTCTTTTTAATCGCGCACAAAATCGTCTGGATCTACAGGCAATTTCAACACCTGGACACGAAAGCCATTTTTTAGAAATACAGGTATGTGTTTCAATGCTGATTTTATGCCGGCATTGTCCGGATCCAAAGCTAGCACTACATGACTGGTGAGCTTTTTCAGCGCAAGCATTTGGTTTTCGGTAATGGCCGTGCCACAACCGGCTACGGTATTCATCACACCATTGCTTTGAAAGGCGATAACATCGTTATACCCTTCTACCAAATAAGCCTTCCAGGTTCTATCAATAGCATTTCTAGCTAGGTGCATGCCGTACCAGATCTTATCCTTCAGGTACATTTCGCTTTCAATGGGGTTGATCCATTTGGCTGAATCCTTTTTTCCCGATACATCGCGACCAGCAAAGCCAACAAGAAGACCATTTCTATCATGTATCGGATAGATTACTCTATCCCAAAACTTATCTGCTTTTTCGCCAATAAGCCCCAACTTTCGGCCTTCACGGGTTTTGCTGGCTTTGGCCAGCCTATCGAATAAGAAAGGGCCACCTGGTGCATAACCGATACCGTATTCTATTACTTCATCTTTGCCATAGCCCCTGCGTTGTATTTCCAACTTGGCCGGGTGGTCATCTGGCAGCTTCTGCAGCTCCTTTTGATAGAGCTTGTGAGCCGTGGTGAGAATTTCGCGAAGTGCATCTTTCTTAGTGGTTTCTTCCGCCTTTTTTTGTGCCCATTCGGCGTTTTCATACTCGATCGGGACCGCCATTATTTCACCCACAATTTTCAAGGCTTCAGGAAAATTGACCCGCTGATGTTCCATCACAAACTTGAAGGCATCGCCGCCTAATCCTGAGCTGAAGCATTTGAAGATTTGCTTTGCCGGTGAAACAATGAAAGACGGTGTTTTGTCGGTAGCAAAAGGGCTTGAAGCTTTGTAATTGGCGCCTACTTTTTTCAGCTCGACAAATCGGCCAACTACTTTCACTATATCAGCACTCTCGCGTATCTTATCGGCACACTCTGTCTTGATGTAACTCATGCGCCTGTGTAATTTGATACGGTTGCAATAATGTTTGCTTTCTGCTGATATATCTCACCAATAACCAGATGATTTACGGCTATGGTAATGTGAGCGAAGTCCATGACTTCGCTTGGTTGTAGTATGAATTGTAGTGTGTACTTTTCAATAACCTTTGTAGTTCTGAGATATTTGTGCAGTTCTTCTATAGAATTTGCCTTTGACCGCAAAAGCAAATCGTGAAGTATGGAGCTGAAAGGGGCTCCGTTCTCTTTTAGTTTGAGTACGTACATACATAGTTTTTTTTAAAGCCGAAAAGTGGTTACAGGGAGGCTTTGTTAGACAATTGATTTATACGCGACCAGTATATGAGGTCGCAAACTAGCTTATGGTAAGCTGTATGGTACTTTGAGGTGAGACCAGGTACTAATTTTATCAGGTCTTCCTGTGTTCTGGGCGAGGCCAGTACTTTTTTCAAATTTGTAAGTGTTTTTTGATCTGCGAATTTGTATTCTAGCCGTCGGACGGCTTCCATTCGCTCACGAATGTTGTGAACGTATCCGTGGTTGCAAGCGAACTTTCGATTTCGGATGTATTGCTTCACCTGATTTTGAATCAACTTAGCAACCATTGCTTCAATGTTGGTATCTGAGGGCCTTAGAAAAAGCACCTTAGATTTCTTTCCGAATTCTAACTCAACAGCGTATATCCTGTTGTTTCTGTATTGAACCGTTATCATAATAATGAGTGTTCATAAGCCCATGTAGTAAGCTCCACATTGGAGCGGACACCTGTTTTCTCAAAGCAATTTGCTTTGTGATTGTC
>JAIUMW010000342.1 GCA_022565365.1 Oceanicaulis sp. | reverse complement strand
TTTCCAAGGCTGATGAGCGCGACGGCAATACCGAGCGTGACAGCTATGACGCGGTGACCTTACACGCCAGCGGCCGGCTGGAGCTGGGCGCCGCCGGGGCGCTGGACCTGGCCGCGCGCCAGACCCGCGCGCGCACCGAGTATGACGGGTTCGGGCTTCCCACGGGCGTGGTCGACGCTGACGAGTTCGACAAGACGCGCGACCGCTCGGCCTCGCTGCGCTGGTCCAACAGTTTTGCCGGCGATGCGATCACCACGCAGGCCCTGCTGGGTTATAGCGATATCGAGCGCGACGCCTTCGCCAACGGGGCGTTTTCCTTTGATGCGCGCGGGAAGCGGACCATCGGTCGCGTCGACGGGTCCTGGACGCTGGACGCCGGGCACCGGCTGGCGGCGGGACTGGATCTGGAGCGCTCGGAAGCCGATGGCGTCAGCTCGCGTCAGGAAGGTTTGTTCGTGCTGGGCGAGCTGCGCCCGGCGGACGGGATCGTGCTGACCGGCGGCGTGCGCCGGGACGAGTCCGACCGCTATGGCGGGGCCACCACGGGCCGGATCAGCGCCTCGGCGCAAGTCACCGACGCGGTGCGCCTGCGCGCCAATGCCGGGACCGGCTTCAGGGCGCCGAGCATTTTCCAGACCACCTTCTTCTGCTGCGGCGCTGCCGCGCCCAACGCCGATCTGCGGGCGGAGGAAAGCATCGGCTATGATCTGGGCGCGGATTTCACGCTCGCTGGCGGACGCCTGATCCTGGAGGCCACCTGGTTCGCCCAGGATATCACCGACCTCATCGATTTCTCCTTCGCCGCCGGCGGCTATGACAATATCGCCAAGGCCGAAACCTATGGCGCGGAACTCTCGGCGCGGGCGCAGCTGACCGATAGCTGGAGCGCCCGCGCCAGCTATGCCTGGCTGGAGGCCGAGGACGGCAATGGCGCGCGTCTCGCCCGCCTGCCGCGCCACACCGCCGATGCGGCGCTGAGCTATGACGCAGGTCCCTGGGGCGCGACCGTGTCGGGCCGCTATAACAGCGAGGAGTTTGACGCCAACGGGACCGTTCCGTCCTGGGTGCGGTTTGATCTCAACGCCCGCTACCAGCTGACCTCAAGGCTGGAGCTTTATGGCCGGGTGGAGAACCTTTTCGACACGCACTATCAGCAGGTCTTCGGCTTTGGCACGCCGGGGCGTTCGGCGTGGGCCGGGGTGAGGCTGTCGCGTTGAGGCTGAAGCGATGATCCTGCGCGCGGGCGTTCTGGCGGCTTTGGCCGTTGCGTGTCTCGCCGGCCCGGCCGGCGGGATTGAGCGCCCGCGCGTTGTGTCGCTTGATTACTGCGCTGACCAGTATGTGCTCGCGCTGGCCGACCGCAGCCAGATCGTGGCCATCGCCACCGGACCTGATGACGCCCATTCGGCGTTGCGGGACCGGGCGGCGGGGCTGCCGCGTGTACGCGACAGCGCCGAGGACGTGCTGGCGCTGGCGCCGGACCTGATTGTGCGCAGCGTTGGCGGCGGGGTGCGCGCGCAGGCCTTTTATGCGCGCACCGGCCTGAACGTGCATGATCTGGGCTTCCCGCGCGGCTTTGACGATATTCAAGGCATCATCGCCCGCACCGGCGCAGCGCTGGGCCAGGATGAGCGCGCCGCCGGGTTGATCGCGGATATGCGCGCCGATCTTGATGCGGCCGCTTCGCCCGGCCTGCCTGCGCGCGTCCTGTACGTGACCCCCGGCGCGGTGACGTCCGGGTCTGGCACGCTCATCCACGCCATGATCGAGGCGGCGGGGCTGGAGAACGCCGCTGCCGCAGACGGGGCCAATGGCTGGGTGAGCCTGCCGCTGGAGGCGCTGGTGCTCGATCCGCCCGAGCTCATCATCACCGGGTTTTTCGATCAGCCCGACATTGCCGCCGATCACTGGAGCCTGACGCGCCATCCGGTCCTGACGGACCTCTTGGCGCGCACGCCGGTCATTCATCTGGACGGCGCCCTCATCGGCTGCAGCGATTGGGGTCTGGCCAGGGCCGCGCGCCTGGTGCGCGAACAGGCCAATTCCCTGCTGGGGGAGGGCTCATGACGCGCCTTCAGCTCAACGGGATTCTGGGAATAGCGGGCCTTGCGGCGATCCTGGCTGGCATCATGGCGGGCACGGCGCCGCTCAGCCTGGCCGACACGCTCACAGGCCTGTTCGGCGGCGGATCGGAAAGCGCGCGCCTGATCGTGCAGGAGATCCGGCTGCCGCGCGTGCTGGCGGCGTTCCTCACCGGCGCAGCTCTGGGGGCGTCCGGCGCGCTGTTGCAGGGCCTGTTGCGCAATCCGCTGGCCGATCCCGGCGTGCTGGGGGTCAGCGCCATGGCGGCGCTGGGCGCGGTGATCGCGATCTGGTTTGGCCTGGCCGCCATCAGTGCCTTCGCCGTTCCGGTGATGGCCATCGCCTTTGCCGCTCTGGCCGCCGCGATCCTGGCCGGTCTCGCCGCCTCGCGCCTGTCCGTGGTGCAGCTCATTCTGGCGGGCGTGGGCCTGTCGAGTTTCGCCGGAGCGCTGAGCGCGCTGGCGATGAATCTGGCGCCTACGCCTTTCTCCTTAAGCGATCTGGTCAACTGGCTGCTGGGCTCGGTGGCGAACCGGTCCTTCTCAGACCTGGCGCTGGCCGCGCCGTTCTGGATCGCCGGGGCCGGGCTGGCGGCGCTGGCGCTGCCGGGCCTGCGCGCCCTGACGCTGGGCGAGGATACGGCGCTGAGCCTGGGCGCGAACGTCTCGCGTACCCGCCTGCTGGCGATTATCGCCAGCGCCTTGCTCACCGGCGCTGCGGTGGCGGTGGCCGGGATGATCGGCTTTGTCGGCATTGTCGCGCCGCATCTGGTGCGCCCGTTGGTGCGCCATGATCCAGGTGACCTGATCCTGCCCAGCGCCTTGATGGCAGGCGCCCTGCTGGCGCTGGCTGATCTGGCGATCCGGCTCGCGCCGTTTACCCAGGAGCTGAAGCTGGGCGTTGCGGTGTCGCTGATCGGCGCGCCGGCCTTCATCTGGATCGCTGCGCGCACACGGAGCATTGGCCGATGAGCGCCGCGGCCCTCATTGACGCCAGCGTCGTGCTGGCCGGGCGCCCGGTGCTGGACGGCGGTTCGTTCAGCGTGGCGCCGGGCGAGTTCGTCGCCCTGACCGGTCCCAATGGCGCGGGCAAGTCCACCGCG
>JAIUMW010000341.1 GCA_022565365.1 Oceanicaulis sp. | reverse complement strand
AGGGAATATTAGAAGACATAGTCTTCTTTATCTTCCAAAGGGAATTCTCTTCGTTGAAAAAATTACTTCCGCTTTTTGGGTAGTCAATATGCAATAAATCTATTACTCTCTGCTTATCTGTCATATCGCTGTCCAACCTCCATCAACAATTAAAATTTGTCCGGTAATGTAAAGTGCTCCTTCGCTCAATAAAAAGGCTACAGGGGAAGCGATATCCTCTGGTGTCCCCATGCGTTTCATGGGAACCTTATGCTCATAGGCTGCTACAAATTTCGGATCTTGGCTGTCAATAATGCCACCTGGCGAAACACAATTAATGCGCACATTATATTGACCATATAAGCCAGCTAGGTATCTCGTAAAGTTAATTAATCCCCCTTTTATAGCAGAATAAGGGGCTGGAGTACTTATTTTGGTTCCTTCATAAATGGTTTGATCATTTCCCACCACACCATAAATAGAGGCAATATTGACAACTGAGCCTCTATTTTGTTTTTTCATTTGAAACAAAACTTGTTGTGTAATGAAAAACACGCTGTTTAATTGCATATCTACATTTTGTTGCCAAGATTCTGCTGTAAGTTCATCAAATGCAGTGCCCCAATCCTTAGTACGCGGATAAGCATTGTTTACCAATCCGTCAATTCTATGGTGTTTGGCCAAAACCGCATCTATGCCATCTTTAACCGATTTTTGGCTCGTAATATCACAAAGTACAAATTCACAATTCAAGTCAGAAGATTCACGCAAGTCAAAATTAATTACAGTATTTGAGCGCTCTGACAAACATTTAACGATAGCTCTACCTATTAAACCACTACCACCAGTAACAATAACTACATCGTTAGTCTTCATGCAAACAAATTTTTAATGTTCGTATCGATGATTCAAAATCATTCATAGAGATTTTATTTATTCTAATGGCCTCCAAAAAGAAAGCCATTTGTTTATTATAGGTTTCTTGAATTTCCCTATGAGCCGAAAAAAGAATTTCTCCGTTTTGGTTAGTCGCGGAAAAGTTGATAAGATCTAAAAAAAGTGTCCTATCTTTTTCTACTATTTCAATGGTTCGTTTGGCGTCCTTTCTAAAATAATTTAAACGCACTGAAGCAGAAAATGAATGATAGTTTAACCAATAACTCGCACTATCAATACTATCAATTGCTAAATCTGAAACTTTTCGTAAATTTTTTTGAACTGTTATAGGTTCCCCAAAAAGAAAGGTTAAATAGTCTAATTCATGGATTAAATCTAAGTGAACTCCTCCACCTAAGCGAGCGCTTGCACTGTAACTTTTTGAATAATCCGTATTTGGACGCCAATTTGGCAAATAAGACCCACAGTAAGCCGAAACTTCTAAAACTTCTCCAATAATTATATTTTTTTTAAACCAGTCAATAACTGGATGAAACCTTAAATTAAAGGCAGAATAAACTAAAATATTGGAGCTTTTTATTAGGGCGATTAGTTCAGATGCTTGAGTCAAATCATGCAATGGTGGCTTTTCTAAAAAAATTGGTTTATTCAACTTTATAGCCCTCTTTAGGGTAAGTGCATGTTCACTAGTTGGGTTGGTTATCAATATAAAATCAATATCTGGCGGTATATTCTCCCAACCGAAAATATTTACAACTCCGTTTTCAATTGTTAGGCTTTCCTTTCTGCGTAAAGCAAAAAGTTGAATTGAGGGAACTAAATTTTCAAGTGCAATTTTATGTTTTCTTGCTATTGATCCAAATCCAATAAATAAAGCTTTCATAGGTTAAAGCACAATAAGTTTTCTCGCATCATTATTTCCATAACAATAAAATCATGTGGCTCATCTAAATCAAAACAGATATGTGGCATAACATAAGCTAGTGAAAAAGAGGTTGTGCTAATTTGCCAATCTTCAGTAAAAAAGCGTCTCCTATATATGTAAAAAGATGCATTCATGTCGTAAACTTCAGGGGCTTCTTGACGTGATTTAAATCCTAAATTTGGTTTCACTACTGAAACAAAACCAGTTTCATTCTTTTCTACCATATTAAAATACGGGTTTCTGTTGGCGTGATTTACGGAAAAAATATTGAGCGCAACTGGATTTTCTTGTATCATTTCTAGAGCACGTTCTAAATCTATCATATTTCTCAATGGGGCAGTTACATCAAGATCAATAATATAATCGTATTCTTTTTTGTTCTTCTTTTCGGCAAAATTAAAGCAATCTCTAATTGCGTCAATTTTTCCAGCTTTGTCCGTTGCCAAAACCGCTGGCCGCAAATAATCTGTAGCATATCCCAACTCCATGGCACATCTTAGAATTTCATCGCTATCTGTACTTATTTGTACGTCACCCCCATATTTAAAAGTAAATGCCAAAGCCAATTCTAACGAATAATGTAATAAAGGTTTGCCATTAAGAATCTTGATGTTTTTTCCGGGTATCCCCTTAGAGCCCCCTCTAGCACATATAGTAATTAGAATATTCATAAAAAATTTATGTGTTTAATATCAATCTGCGCCTTTTGATAATCCTCGTGCTTCCCAATATCCAACCAATAACCAATAATGGGATAGGCCACTACCTTTTTACCTTCTTTGATGAGTAGGTCCATTAAATCGGTGGCATTAAAAGGAATATTTGGTGGAATCATTTTAATGACTTCTTTTTTCATCAAATAAATGCCAGCATTGGAATAATGCGTGTATGTTGGTTTTTCTTTAAAACCTTTCACCAATTTACCTTCTGTTTCCATCACTGCATAGGGTACATTCACTAGATAGGGAATGCAGGCCACCGCAAAGTCGGCTTGTTGGTCCTCAAAATACAAATACAAATCCTCAAAATCAATATTGGTTAATAAATCAGAATTCATCATCAATACATGATCATGGATAAACCCATCTACCAAGGTAAGGGCACCTGCAGTGCCCAATGGCGCATCTTCCCACACATATTTGATACGCAAGGCTTTTTCGTTGCCATCTTTAAAAAAATCTTCAATTTGATTACCTAGGTATCTAACAGATATCCAAATATCATCTATTCCAAAAGTGTTCAAACGATCTACGTTGTGTTCAATAATTGGTTTGGTCCCCACAGGAAGCAAGGGCTTAGGCACCTTGTCAGTAAGTGGCTTTAATCGTTCTCCTCTGCCTCCGGCCATAATTAGGGCATCTATTGGCAGATAAGATTTTTGATGT
>JAIUMW010000340.1 GCA_022565365.1 Oceanicaulis sp. | reverse complement strand
CACTGGACCGGTACTGAGAAAGCCTTGGCTCCTAGACATTTGGGATTGAATCCCGAAGTAACTGTTCGTTCTCGAGGGGTTATGGAAAAATGTAACTTCTGTGCTTCGAGAGTAGCAGAGAAGAAGATTAACGCTAAAAACGAAGGACGCAAGTTAGTAGATGGTGAAGTCAAGTCAGCTTGTCAAGAAACCTGTCCATCCGATGCAATTGTATTTGGAGACATCAATGATCCAAATTCAAGAGTATCGAAACTCGTTAAGGATCCAAGGTCTTACAAGATATTGGAATATTTGAATGTCGGACCATCGGTGAGTTACCTCACTCGAGTTCGAAGTACCATATAACTAGGGAGAAGCTAAAGATATGGCATTGACAAAAGAAGTCAAAGAAAAGTTGGATCTTCCTGACCTGGTAACAGGCGGGAAATCCACCAAAGATGTCACAGATGACATTTTGCAGCCCACGGAAGCGTTCCCCACATCTTTGTGGTGGAAGGTTTTCTCTGTTGCGGCTACAATTACCGTCATAGACGTTATCGTAATCGGTTATCTATTCTATGAAGGTCTTTATATACTTGGGATTAACAATCCGGTATCATGGGGATTCTTCGTAGTAAACTTCGTATTTTGGATTGGTATTGGTCACGCAGGAACTTTGATTTCTGCTGTTCTATACCTTTTCCGTCAACAATGGAGAACTGGGATTAACAGGGCGGCGGAAGCCATGACCATCTTTGCTGTGGTAGTTGCCGCATCAAACTTGATCCTTCACGTAGGTCGTCCCTGGTTGGGATTTTGGTTATTTCCATATCCGAATGAGAGAGGTCCGCTTTGGGTAAACTTTAGGTCACCTCTAATATGGGATACATTTGCTGTATCGACTTACTTGTCGATCTGACTTGTTTTCTGGTATCTGGGACTTATTCCCGACTTAGCAGCACTTAGAGATAGAACTACAGATCCAATTCGTCGTAAACTTTATGACGCTCTATCCTTGGGATGGGTTGGTTCTGCGAAATCTTGGTCTCATATGGAAATCACTGCAATGATCTTGGCTGCACTTTCCACTCCTCTGGTTCTTTCGGTTCACACTATCGTATCCTTCGACTTTGCTGTTTCTATTCTCCCGGGATGGCATACAACTATCTTCCCACCTTACTTTGTTGCCGGGGCGATTTTCTCAGGATTTGCGATGGTAGTAACTTTAATGGTAATTGCCAGAGAAGTTTTCAATCTCAAGAACTACATCACTATGAAACACTTGGAAAACATGAATAAAATTATTCTTGTAACCGGTATGATAGTGGGTCTTGCCTATGGAACAGAATTCTTCATTGCTTGGTATTCAGGTAATGAATACGAAGGGTTTGCTTTCGTGAACAGAGCTTTTGGTCCTTACGCTTGGGCGTATTGGATTATGATATCTTGTAACGTAATATCCCCGCAGTTTTTCTGGTTTAAGAAGATGAGAACCAACATTCCTGTTATGTTTGTTCTTTCGATTTTCGTAAACATAGGGATGTGGTTTGAAAGATTCGTAATTATGATGACTCTTCATAGAGACTTCTTGCCATCCAGTTGGGATATGTATAGTCCGACAATTTTTGACTATGCTATGCTTATTGGAACATTTGGAATATTTTTCACACTATTCTTATTGTGGTGTAGAATTATGCCGGTGATTGCTGTAGCGGAAGTCAAGACTGTAATGCCTGCTGAAAAGGGAGGTCACTAAAAATGTATTGGTTTAAAAAAGAACAATTTCACAAATACCAAGAAATGAACAAAGGTGTTCTCGCTATCTTTGATACTGAGCAAGAGATAGTGGAAGCCGCTAAAAAAACAACGGAAAAGAACTATGAAGGATACGATACTATCCTTCCTTATCCAATCCATATTATGGATGAAGTTATGAAGACCCCAAGATCGGGTCTTCCTTGGGTAACGTTCTTCATGGGAATTTTTGGTTGTATCATGGGTTTTGGATTTCAATATCTAACTCATGCTCATGACTGGGCTTTGAATATTGGTGGAAAGTCTCTCAATGCTTGGTTTGCCTACATTCCAATCACTTTTGAAATGACCATATTCTGTGCAGGTATGTATACATTTGCAACTTTCTGCTATCTTGCAGGGATTCCTAAATTGGGCAGAAAAATCCACCACCCTGATCTAACTTCTCATAAATTTGGTCTTTGGATTCCTTCAAATGCGAAAGGATACAAAGAAGATGAAGTAGTTAGCTTTGTGAAGGGACTAGGTGCCAAAGAAGTTCAGGTGGTGACGGAGAACTAAATATGAAGCAAATACTTTCAATCACAGCTAAAATAAGTCTTTCATTGGTAGCTGTTTTTCTTCTTGCGAATTGCACGAAGAAAACTCCGCCTCTGGAATACTTCAATCAAATGTATGATTCACCTGCTAGGGAAGCACAAGAAGAAGACTATTTTGCAAAAAATAACTCTTCCAGTAGAATTCCACCTTATGGTGCGATTCCAGTAGGATATTATCCATATCCTTACATAGATGTGTTGAATCCTGATGATCTTTCCGGTCCTTCGAAAGGTCTTGCAAATCCTTTGAAAAATCCTAATTTGGATGATTACAAAGTGGGCGAACAAAAATACCAAACATACTGTACTCCCTGTCATGGAGTTCAGGGAGCTGGAAATGGAAAAGTCGTAGGTCCTTACCCAAGATTTGCCACAGCTCCTCCTGCTGTTACTTCAGGTAAGATCAAGGGATGGTCCGATGGACAACTCTACCATATCATCACAATGGGTAGAGGTGTAATGGGAAGTTATGCTTACCAGATTGAGCCCGACGATAGATGGAAACTCGTAGCATACATTCGTAAGCTTCAAGAATACGATTCTAAGAAGGGGAAATAAGGAATAACTATGGAAGTTAAACTCGAAGAAAAAACCTTAAATTTCAAGATGGATGGTGGTCTCAAGACTACCTTCCTGATTATGATCCTTGTCGGAATTATCAGTCTTGCTGCAGCTTTTATTGGCTATGGACATGAGAACTCCAGACATTTGGATGCAACCGGAACTGCTCATCATACTAATATGGGGTATTCTGTATTATTGGTAGCAACCTATTTGATTTTGGGACTCTCGGCAGTATCCATTTTCTTTGTGGCTATCCAACACATCACAGGTGCATTTTGGTCTGTATCTCT
>JAIUMW010000339.1 GCA_022565365.1 Oceanicaulis sp. | reverse complement strand
TGGAGGTCATCGGCGCCGTGGCCGATCCGCAATTGCTGCTGGCGGCGCTGATCGTCTTCATCGCCGGCTATCTGATGTTCGGGGCGATCTTCCTGGCGCTGGGCTCGCTGTGCGACACGCTGCAGGACGCACAGACCCTGATGGGCCCGGTGATCTGGATGCTGATCCTGCCGCTGCTCTTTCTGTTCTTCTCGCTGGAAGCCTCGGACTCGCTGTTTGTGCGCGCGGCCAGCTGGGTGCCCCTGTGGACGCCCTTCCTGATGATGGCCCGCCTGCCGTCAGATCCGCCGCTTTGGGAGCTTCTGGGCTCGGGCGCGCTGATGGTGCTGACGACCGCGCTGGTGCTGTGGGGCGCGGGGCTGGTGTTCCGTCAGGGCGCGCTGGGTCAGGCCAATGCCGACAGCTTCAAGCGCTGGTTCCGCTTCGGCCGGGGCCGCAAGGGCGGCGGCTGACGCGAAAAACCGCGCTCAGCCGCGCCGGCGCAGGCGCCGCAGGCGCCGCCAGAAGCGTTTGCGCTCCGGCCGGGGCTGGGGCGTGAGATTGCGCACGAATTCCTCGGCGCAATTGCGCCAGGAAAACCCTTCCGCGTATTCGCGGCAGCGCGCCCGGTCCATGGTCAGCGCCTCCAGGCAGGCCGTGCGCAGATCGTCATGGACCGCGCCCGCGCCCGAACCGGGAATAATGTCCTTGGGGCCCGGCGCCACATAGGCCGCCACCGGCGTGCCGCAGGCCATGGCCTCCAGAATCACCAGGCCGAACGTGTCGGTGAAGCTGGGAAACACCATCACATCGGCGTCGGCGAAATAGCGCGCCAGCTCCACGCCGGATTTTGAGCCGGGGAAGATCACCTTGGGGTATTTGCGCTTGAGCTCGTCCAGCTGCGGGCCGGGGCCGACGACGACTTTGGTGCCGGGCAGATCGGCTTTCAGGAAAGCCTCGATATTCTTTTCCACCGCCACCCGGCCGATATAGACGAAGATCGGGCCTTCCAACCCTTCATACACGCTCTCGCCACCCATATGGCGCTTGTCGGGGTGAAATTGTTCGGTGTCCACGCCGCGCGTCCAGGGCGTGATATTGTTGAATCCGCGCTTGGCCAGCTCGTCGCGCATGGTCGGCGTGGCCACCATCATCCGGTTGCCGGCATTGTGGAAGCGGCGCATGAACGCATAGCCCGCCGACAGCGGAATGATCGGGAAGCGCGCGTGCACATATTCGGGAAACTGGGTGTGATAGCTGGTGGAGAAGGGCAGCTTCCATGACAGGCAGATGCGCCTTGCGACATGGCCCAGCGTGCCTTCGGTGGCGATGTGGATGGCTTCGGGCTCGAACGCCTTGAAGCGCGCCTCCAGATCGTCGCGCGCGCCCAGCGCCAGCTTGATGTCGGGATAGGTCGGCAGGGGGATGGTGCGAAAACCCAGGCCCGGGTGGATCACCTCCACCTCATGGCCCATGGCCCGGCACTCATCGACGGTGCGCGACAGGGTGCGCACCACGCCATTGACCTGCGGCTCCCAGGCGTCGGTGACCACAAGAATGCGCAGCGGGGAATCGTCCATCAGGCTCGCTCCGGCCCTGTTGAATCTGACAGGGCGCGTGTCTAGCGCGTTTTGTCGGGGACGCGAAGCGATCAGGGCGCCGCAGGGGCGAGATCGTCCAGGTCTAATGCTGATATCCCGGCCAAGTTGCGTTGGCCGCGTGGTGGACCCATATTGTACACTCGTCCAGATAAGGCCGGAGGGCGTTATGGTGCTCAGTACCCATCGTCTTGACATTGTCTCCCATCGCACGAGCGGCTGGTTTGTCGCCACGGCGGAGAACCTGCCCGGGTTTTTCGTGCAGGGGGCCACGGTTGACCAGCTGTTGGAACGTGCGCCGCTCGTCCTTGAGCGCTACCTCCGGGGCCGCAATATCGAAGCCCATGACATCCGAGTGGCGCCGGAAGGCGAGCCGGCCAGCGGCCTTGCCCAGACGCGCGCAGTCGCGTGCTTCCAGACGCCCGAGACCCTGGCCGCGCCGTGAGCCCGGAGGACTTTCTGTCCGAGCTGCAGCGCCGGACAGGCCTGTTCAAGGTTAGCGACGCTCAGCACGGCTCGATCCTGTGCTATGACCTCAACCATACCCATTTCGAGATCCCGGACCCGCGTGAAATGCCGGACGATCAGACCCGCGCGGATGTTCTGGAGTTCGTCATCGCCCATCTGGGTGAGTACGCGCTTGGATACTGATCTTCGGCCGCGCAGCGCCTGAACACGCGGCGCGCGCTGGTCCGGCGCGCGAAACGATCAGGGCGCCGCAGGCTCCCGGTTTCCCCTGCCATGTTCGCCAGCAGCGGGCGTCCGGGTGAAGCGCTGAACCCTCCCGCGTGCGCGGGCGTTTGACCCCTGTAGAGCCTTGTCCGGACATGGGTTCCGGGCGCCGGGTTCAGCGTGATTCACTTGCGTGGAAAACGCGCCCATGCGCAATGTCGCCAATAAAAATATCCTATGGGAGGTTCACGCCATGGCCGTATCCGCTGCTCGCGCAGACCTGCGCCCCGCCGCCATCGACTGGGATGGTCTGGACGCCCTGAAATTCGAGGGTGAGCGCGAGGCCGCGGGCCGGATTGATGCGCTGGTGGGGCTGGACGCGTCCGCCCGCGTCCGCGTGGGCGAGGCGGCGGTGGCGCTGGTGGAGCACGCCCGCAACGCCCGCCGCTCGGCTGGGCTCATGGAGAGCTTCCTTCAGGAGTTTGGCCTGTCCAACAAGGAGGGCCTGGCCCTGATGTGCCTGGCCGAGGCGCTGCTGCGCGTGCCCGACGCCAAGACCGCCGATGCGCTGATTGCAGAGAAGCTGGGATCGGGCGCCTGGGCGGAACATGCCTGGAAGTCGGACAACTGGCTGGTCAACGCCTCCACGCTGGGGCTGATGCTGACGGGCTCGCTGATGGATGTGGAGCCGGCGGCGCAGCGCGATCCGGCGGGCTATTTCCGCCGCCTGACCGGCCGGGTGGGCGAGCCGGTGATCCGCAGCGCGGTGCGCCAGGCCATGCGTATTCTGGGCGAGCAGTTCGTGCTGGGCCGCACCATGGCCGGCGCCCTGAAGCGCGGGCGGGCGTGGAAAAGCGCGGGCGGGATCAAGCCCCTGTTCAGCTTTGACATGCTGGGCGAGGCCGCCCGCACCAACGCCGACGCGCAGCGCTATCACGCACGCTATCTGGCCGCCATCGCGGCGGTCACG
>JAIUMW010000338.1 GCA_022565365.1 Oceanicaulis sp. | reverse complement strand
GCCTCGGCGGCGGCGGCGTTTATCTTGTCGTCCACATCGGTGAAATTGCGCGCGTAGAGCACGTGGCTGTCGCCATAGACATGGCGCAGCAGCCGGAACAGCACGTCGAACACCACTGCGGGACGGAAATTGCCGATATGAGCCGGGCCATAGACCGTGGGTCCGCACACATACATCGTCACCCGCTCAGGGTCTTGCGGGACAAAATCCCGCTTCTGGCGTGCGGCGGTGTCGTAAAGGCGCAAGGCGGTCATGACAGCTCTGTGATGATGCAGGGTGGAACGGGGCGCTGGCCCGCTGGCGCAGCGCTCCCAAGGGGTCTACACTGCCCTTCATATACAAAAAAGGGGCAGGCCGCATTGGATTCTCCAAACGGGCGCCTACTTTACCGCCGGGCGCAGTGGCGAAAGTCACGCGTTCCGGATATACGCCTCTGACCCGGCGCGAGCCCCGCGGCTTTGTTCCGCGCCTTTCGCTGGATCCGGAAACCGGTACTTCGGGCAGGCCCGCCCTGTCCGCCCGTCAACGAAAGGATCCGCGTTCCATGGACGCCATCACTGACAAGAAGACTCTGGCCGCCGCGCCGGCTGAACTCGCCCGCCCGACGCGCGCCGAAGCCGAAGAGGCTGTGCGCACGCTCATTCGCTGGGCCGGAGATGATCCGCGCCGCGAGGGCTTGATCGAAACGCCCAAGCGCGTGGTCAAAGCCTATGAGGAATGGTTCCGCGGCTATGGCGAGAACCCGGTGGAGATTCTCGGCAAGCGCTTTGAGGACGTGCAGGGCTATGACGACATGGTCATGCTCACCCACATCGATGTGGAATCGCACTGCGAGCACCATATCGCGCCGATCATCGGCACGGCCTGCGTGGCCTATCTGCCAGACCGTGCCGTGGTGGGTATTTCCAAGATCGCCAAGGTGGTTGAGGCTTTTTCCAAGCGCCTGCAGACCCAGGAGACCATGACCGCCCAGATCGCCGACGCGATCACCGAGGCGATGAACCCGCGCGGCGTGGCGATCTTCATCGACGCCAAGCACCAGTGCATGACCACGCGCGGCGTGCATCACCCGAACGTGTCGACGATCACCACGACCTTCACCGGCGAGTTCAAGGCGAACCCGGAACTGCGCGAGCGCTTCATGCGCCTGTGCGAGCAGTCCAAGCGCTAGAGGTTGACCGGTTGCGTAGAAAAGAAGCCCCGGCGCGGTGCGCCGGGGCTTTTTCGTTGCGGATGACCGCCGCGATTAATCCGGCGAGCCCATCGGCGTCAGAGTGCTGGCCTGAGCGGCCTCTTCGGCGCGGCGCGCTTCGGGCAGGGCGATCAGGCCGCGGTCGGCCAGATAGCCGAACGGACCCCAGGCCTCGTCATCGGTCAGCTCTTCGATGAACTCGCGCAGGCCCGGCACGATGCCGTCATGCTGGTTCTTCACATAGACATACATGGAGCGCGAAATCGGGTACTCGCCCGACGAGATCAGGTCGTAGGTCGGCGACACCCGGTCGATCTCGGCGCCCTGCACCCGGTCAGCGTTCTGTTCGAGATAGGAGTATCCGAACACGCCGAACATGCCCGGCGTGTTATTGACCGTGCGCACGATCACATTGTCGTCCTCGCCAGCGTCGATCCAGGCGCCGTCCTCACGCAGCCGGCTCGCCAGCGCATTGAAGCGCACCCGGTCGCTGGCGCGCATCTCGGCCATACAGGAAATTTTGCGGGCGCCGCCATTAATCCCCAGCTCGATCCAGGCGTCGCGCGTGCCTGATGTGGGCGGCGGGCCGAATACCTCGATCCGCTCGGCGGGAAGGTTGGGATCCACCTCTGACCAGCGGCGGTATGGGTTTGCAATGAAGGTCCCGCAATCATGCCCGGCGAGGTCGGCGTGGCTGACGCCCTCGCGCAGCGCACCGGCCGGGGTGAACATCGCCTCGCCACTATCGGTCACCGGCATCGGGATTTCCGCCGCCAGCGCCAGGTAGATGTCCTCAAGGTCGAAATCCACCGGCTCGGCGTCGGTGGAATTTGCGATGACGATGCCGTCAAACCCGATGCGGATTTCCGTGATCGAGGTGACGCCATTGTCGCGGCAAAGCTGGAACTCGGTCGCCAGCATGCGCCGCGAGGCGCCGGTCAGATCGGGATAGTCCAGTCCGACCCCGGCGCAGAACAAATTCATGCCCCCGCCCGTGCCCACCGATTCCACCACCGGGGTGGGGAACTCGGTCTTGGCGCCGAAATTCTCGGCCACGGCGGTGGTGAACGGGAACACGGTGGACGATCCCACAATGCGCAGACCCTGGCGGCCTCCGCCGCGCCGGGCGGCGCCGTCCGTACCCGGAGCGGTGGCGGCTTCGCCGTTTGTTTCGATGGCTTCATCGCCCAGCGTGATGGCTTCACGCGGCTCGCCGCAGGCGGCCAGAAGCGCCAGCGCGGCGGCGCCGGCGGACAGGTGGAAAAGGCGGGTCATGATGTGTTACATCCCTGCGTTCGCATGCCGCGCGCGGCGCGCGCCCGGATCTCTCAAGGGTATGCCTGCGCACCCCCCTTGCTGGCAAGGCGAACCGGGCCCGCTTCGGATGAAGTTTTTGCGACGCCGGGCGCTCGGGACGGGCGCGCGCCTTTACGCAAGGCGCGGCGTGTGAAAGATTTCACTCGTGGCGTCTGCAATTTTTCTTTACACGGCCCCGCATTGGGCATATTCCGCGCATCCCGGCGGAGGTGACGATGCCGGATTGGGTTAACTGCAATCAGGGGGTCACGTGCGTTGGCACAATACCATACGCCCCTGGACCTGGTCCGCTCTCGGCCTGTTGAAGGCCCGGTCGCCTGCGCGCGTCCGGACCGGCTGACAGCCGCAGCTTCCTGGTTCCAGAACAATTTTCCCGGCGAGGTTCTCTACGCCGTCAAAGCCAACCCGTCCGCGTGGGTGATCGACACCCTGTACGCGGCCGGCATACGCTGGTTTGACGTCGCGTCCCTGCCGGAGGTCGAGCTGGTCGCCGCCCGCTGCCCGGGTGCGACGATGGCGTTCATGCACCCGGTCAAAAGCCGCCATGCCATCCGCACGGCGTATTTCGACCATGGCGTGAAAATCTTCGTGCTCGATTGCGAGGCCGAGCTCGACAAGATATTGGCCGAGACCGGACACGCGTCCGACCTCACCCTGGTGGTGCGCCTGGCGGTCTCCAATGACGGGGCCACCCTGCCGCTGGCGGGCAAGTTCG
>JAIUMW010000337.1 GCA_022565365.1 Oceanicaulis sp. | reverse complement strand
GCTCGGTTGCGGGCCGGGGCTGCGGCGGCGGCAGCGGCGGCCCTGGCGGGCGCGGCGGCGGCCCCGCCCTCTCCCGATGCGCCGCCGGCCGGGGCGGGCACGGGGCCGGGCGGGGGGCCGGACGCGGCGGGGACTGAGGCGGCTGAGGCCGGGGCGGGGTCTGAGGCGTCTGAATGGGCGCCCGTTCGGCCGCTGGACGTGCGCCTGGCGGGGGAGCGGGCGATGACCCTGGCCGTCGAACTGATGCTGGCGGGCCAGCTGAAACAGGCGAACGAGGCGATGCGGCTGGCCGAACGTGTGCTGAACTCGGCGCGCCTGCTCGACGCCCTGCCCCTGCCGCCGGAGCATGATGAGGCCGCCCGGCGCCAGCGCGAGGAGGACAGCGAGGAATTGTCCCGGCTGATCCGCAATCTGGTCAAGGCCGCCCTGCGCGGCGAGGTCGGCTGCCTGCCGCACTGGGCGACGACGAAGGAATTCCTCGCCGATACGCTCTATCCCGATCAGTATTACCGGAAGGGCCGTGCAGGCATTATCGGCCATCAGGGTCCCGGCCCGATCGACGCGCTCGAGGCGGCGGAGAGGGCGGAGGCGGAGGCGGAGGCGGGGAAGGCGGAGGCGGACTGTGACGGCGGAGCTGGCGCCGCAGAGAAAGAGGATGGCGGGGCCGGGGCGCTATTGCGCCGCCTGTGACCCCGCCAGACCCCGCAATACGCCCCCTAAAGCGCGTCCACCGGGATTTTCAGATAGGTCATCCCGTTATCGTCCGCCGGGGGCATGTGGCCGGCGCGCATATTGACCTGGACCGAGGGCAGGATCAGCACCGGCATGGCCAGCGTGGCGTCGCGCTTTTCGCGCATGGCCACGAATTCATCCTCGCTGACGCCTTCATGCACGTGGATATTGTGCGCCTTCTGGGCGGCGACTGTGGTCTCCCACTGATAGGTCTCGCGGCCCTCGGGCAGATAATCGTGGCACATGAACAGGCGCGTCTCGTCCGGCAGGGCGAAGATTTTCTGTATGGAGCGGTAGAGCTGGCGCGCGTCGCCGCCGGGGAAATCGCAGCGCGCGGTGCCGTAGTCGGGCATGAACAGCGTGTCGCCGACAAAGCCCGCATCGCCAATCACATAGGTCATGCAGGCCGGGGTGTGGCCCGGCGTGTGAAGGGCGCGCGCCTCGATGGAGCCGAGCTTGAAAATCTCGCCATCCTCGAACAGGCGGTCAAACTGCGAGCCGTCGCGCTGGAACTCTGTGCCGGCGTTGAACACCTTGCCGAACACGTCCTGCACGGTGCGGATATTCGACCCGATGGCCAGCGTGCCGCCCACCTGCTCTTTCAGATACGGCGCGGCTGACAGGTGATCGGCGTGGACATGGGTCTCCAGGATCCACTGCACGGTGAGGCCCTCATCGCGCACATAGGCGATGACGGCGTCGGCGCTGGCCTTCGAGGTGCGGCCCGATTTCGGGTCGTAGTCGAGGACGGAGTCCACAATGGCGGCCTGTTTCGTCGCCGGGTCGGAGACGACATAGCTCACCGTAAACGTGGCCGGATCGAAGAAGGCTTTCACGTCGGGACGGGTGTTGGATTTGGGGGTCATGATCAGATGTCCTTGTGTTCGGGGGAGGGTGTCTTGAGGTCGGACGCAAACGCCGCGCACAGGGCGGTCATCAGAAGCTGGATGCGCGAATCCTTCAGCCGGTAATGCACCGCCTTGCCGTCGCGGCGCGTGGCCACCAGCCCCGCCGCGCGCAGGCGGGCGAGATCACGCGACAGATTGGGCTGGCGCACGCCGGTGCGCTGCTCGATCTGGCTCACAGTCCGCTCGCCATCCATCAGCTCGCACGCGATCAGCAGCCGGCCGGGATTGGCCAGCAGCTTCAAAAGCCCGCTCACCTCCCCGGCGCGTGCGCGCAGCTGCGCAATGTCGATGGCTGGTGTCGGGGCCGCTTCGTGCGGCGTCATTGTCTGGGTCCGGTCCATATCGGCGTCCTGGCGTTCGGGCTTCACGTGATGCAAAGCCCCTTGCGTTTCGTCTTCACATATATCATTTATCAAAACTGATAATCAAGGGGGCGCGGCGCGGCGGGATGCCTCACCCGCTCCCGCCCCTGCACTCACGAAAGGACGCTCCATGGACGCTGTCACCCCCTTCACCCCCGTCTCCGCCCTCATTGGCGGCGCGCTGATCGGCCTGTCGGCTGTCTGGCTGATGGCCGCCAATGGCCGCATCGCCGGCATATCCGGCATCACAGGCGGGCTGATCGGCCCGGCCGTGCCCGACCGGCTCTGGCGCCTGGCCTTCGTGGCGGGCCTCATCGCCGCGCCGCTGATCGTGATGCTCGCCGCCGGACCGGTGGAGATATCCATTGGGGCCGGCCCCCTCACCCTCATCGCCGCCGGCCTCCTGGTGGGCGTGGGCACGCAGATGGGATCGGGCTGCACCTCGGGCCACGGTGTGTGCGGGCTCAGCCTGTTCTCCCCGCGCAGCCTCGCCTCCGTCGCCGTGTTCATGGCCGCGGGCGCCGCGACCGTGTTCGTCACCCGCCACCTGATCGCATGAGGCCCGCCATGACCGATACGCAAACCGCCCCCCGCCCCGCCTCCACGCTGGCCCTGCCCCTCGCCGCCCTCGGCGCAGGCCTGCTGTTCGGGCTGGGCCTCGTCATCTCTGACATGATCAACCCGGCCAAGGTTTTGAATTTTCTGGATGTGGCCGGAACATGGGATCCGTCGCTGGCCTTCGTGATGGGCGGGGCGATGGGCGTCACCGCCATCGGCTACCGCCTGGTCCTGCCGCGCGGCAAACCGCTCTTCGCCGGCAGCTTCTCCCTGCCCACCGCCCGCCAGCTGGACCCCCGCCGCCTCGGCGGCGCGGCCCTGTTCGGCGCAGGCTGGGGCCTGGCCGGTTTCTGCCCGGGCCCGGCCCTGTCCGCGGCCGCGCTGGGCGTGGGGGAGGTGTATATCTTCCTTGCCGCCATGCTGGCGGGCATGGGCGGCTGGCGCTGGCTGGTGAGGTAGGCGCTCTACGCTGCCGCGTTCGGGGGGAAGAGAATCCACACACGCCCCCCAAACCCCATGCCGAGTCTTCCGCAAGACGCCTCCGGCGCGTCAAGGCCACCCCGGATCAATTACGGGGTGCCGCCGAGCGGTGGGGCGGGGCCCCGGCCCGGGGGGGCGGTGACCCCGGGGGGGGGGGGGGCAAGGGGGGTGGGGGGGGGGGGGGGGG
>JAIUMW010000336.1 GCA_022565365.1 Oceanicaulis sp. | reverse complement strand
CCTCAACGGCCTGACCTATGCCAGCTTCATCAACGGGCTGAACAAGGCCGGCATCGAGCTGGACCGCAAGGTTCTGTCCGACATCGCCATCCACGAACCCGAAGCCTTTACCTCGCTGGCCGAGCAGGCCAAGCAGGCGCTGGCGTAAGAGCTCACGCTCTCACACTGTTTCGTACAGCGCCCGCCTGGCCCCGCCAGGCGGGCGTTTGCGTTTGAACGCCGCCAGACGCACAAACCGGGCGCCCCTCGTCTTGAAAACACGCTAGACAGCCCGCCAGACCCAAAACGGACACCGCCGGGACCATGAGCCAGACAGCTGACCTTGATGCGCTTGAAGCGCGCCTCGCCGCCGACATCGCCGCCGCCTCCGATCTCAAGGCGCTGGACGACATCCGTGTCGCCGCGCTGGGCAAGAAGGGCGAGGTGTCGCTGAAAATGCGCGCCCTGGGCGGCATGACCCCGGAGGAGCGCCAGGTCATGGGCCCGGCCCTCAATGGCCTGCGCGACCGGCTGGGCGGCGCCATTGATGCGCGCAAGCAAGACCTTGAAGACGCAGCGCTTAACGCGGCGCTGGCGTCTGAGCGGGTGGATGTGAGCCTGCCCGCCCGGCGTGAGCCGCAGGGCAGTTTGCACCCGGTGGCGCAGGTGATGGAGGAGCTGGCCGCGATCTTCGCCGACATGGGCTTCGCCGTCGCTGAAGGGCCGGATGTGGAGGACGATTTCCATAACTTCACCGCCCTCAACTTCCCTGCCGGCCACCCGGCGCGCGACATGCACGACACGTTCTTCATGACGCCGGACGAGGGGGGCGTCGCCAAACTGCTGCGCACCCATACCTCGCCGGTGCAAATCCGCACGCTGATGGGGTCCAAACCGCCCGTGCGCATCATCGCGCCGGGCCGGGTGTATCGCTGTGACTGGGACCAGACCCACACCCCGATGTTCCATCAGGTCGAAGGCCTGGTCATCGACCGCGAGACCCATATGGGTCACCTGAAAGGCTGCCTCCTCGATTTCCTCGCCGCCTTCTTCGAGACTGATGAAGTCGAGGCGCGCCTGCGCCCGCACCACTTCCCCTTCACCGAGCCGAGCGCGGAGATGGATGTGCGCTATGAGCGCGTGGGCGAGGCGGTGAAGATCGGTTCCGGCGATCAATGGATGGAGATTCTGGGCTGCGGGATGGTCCATCCCAATGTCATCCGCGCCTGCGGCCTGGACCCGGACGAGTATCAGGGCTTCGCCTTCGGCATGGGGGTGGATCGCCTGGCCATGCTGAAATACGGCATGCCGGATTTGCGCCCCTTCTTCGAACCCGATGCACGCTGGCTCGCCCATTACGGCTTCAGCCCGCTTTTGCAGGCGAACCTCGCCACCGGCCTCAGCTAAGCGTTTCAGGACACCGGACCCATGAAATTCACCCTCTCCTGGCTGAAACGCCATCTGGACACGGACCTCTCCATCCCGGCCCTCACCGACGCCATGACCATGGCCGGGCTGGAGATCGAGCATGTGGATGACCCGGCGGCGCGCCTCGCCCCCTTCACCACCGCGTGCGTGATCGCCGCCGAGCCCCATCCTGACGCCGACAAGCTGCGGGTGTGCCGGGTGGAGACGAAAGACGGCGAAAAGCAAATCGTGTGCGGCGCCCCCAATGCGCGCGCGGGGATGACCGCGATCTACGCTCCGCTGGGCGCCTATATTCCCGGCCTCGATTTCGCGCTGGACCCCAAGCCGCGCAAGATTCGCGGCGTGGAAAGCCATGGCATGCTGTGCTCCACCAAGGAGCTGGAGGCGGGCGAGGACCATGAAGGCATCGCCGATCTTCAAGGCGACTGGCCGGTGGGCACGCCAGCGGCCGAGGCGCTGGGCCTCAATGATCCGGTGATTGATTTTGAAGTCACGCCCAACCGCCCCGATTGGCTGGGCGTGCACGGCATTGCGCGCGATCTCGCCGCCGCGGGCGCGGGAAAATTCAAGGACGCGCCGGTGGAGATCGTAGCGGGGCTCTTCCCCTGCCCGGTGAGCATCGAGACTGACTGGCCTGAGGCCTGCCCGGTCTTCGCAGGGCGGGTGATCAAGGGCGTGAAAAACGGCCCCTCGCCCGACTGGCTGCAGCGCTGGCTCACCTCCATCGGCCTGCGCCCGATCAATCTGTTGGTCGATGTGACCAATTTCGTCTCCTACGACCGCGCCCGGCCGCTGCACGTCTATGATCTGGCGAAGATCGGCAAGGTGATCCGCGCCCGGCGCGGCGCCGGGGAGGCCGACCGCTTCGAGGCGCTGGACGGGCGTGAGTATGACCCGGCGCCCCATCAGTGCGTGATCGCCGATGATGAGCGCTGCCTGGGGCTTGGCGGCGTGATAGGCGGCGAGCATTCAGGCTGCACCGGCGACACTCGCGACGTGTTCATCGAGAGCGCCTGGTTTGATCCGGCCATCACCCGGGTTACGGGGCGCGAGACCGGCGTCGACAGCGACGCCAAATACCGGTTCGAGCGCGGGGTGGACCCGGAAAGCGTGATGGACGGGCTGGAACTCGCCACGGCGCTGATCCTCGAATATGGCGGCGGCGAGCCCAGCGAAGTGCGCGTAGCGGGCAAGGCGCCCGAACGCCTGCCGGCCATCGAGCTCGACATCGCGCGGGTGAAGAAGCTGCTGGGCCTGGACCTGCCCGCGCCGCGCCTTGAGGAGATCCTCACCGCGCTCGGCTTCAAGGTTACCCGCGGCCCGGTCTGGCAGGTCTCCCCGCCCAGCTGGCGGCGCGATTGCCGCGAGGCGGCGGACCTCATTGAGGAAATCGCCCGCATTGAAGGCTATGACCGCCTGCCCGTGACGCGCCTCGCCCGCCCAGAGGGGCGTCTTGAGGCGCCCGCAACACCCCTGCAGAACCGCGTGCGCGCGGCGCGCCGGGCCGTGGCCCAGCGCGGCTATCAGGAAGCGGTGACCTGGTCCTTCTGCCACCACAGCCAGGCCGATCTGTTCGGGGGCGCCGGACCGGGCTTGCAGCTGGCCAATCCGATCAGCTCGGAGCTGGACGTGATGCGCCCCAGCGCGCTCATCCATCTCATCACGGCGCTGGAATCCAATGCCCGCCGGGGCCTCGCTGATCCGCGCTTCTTCGAGGCCGGACCCATCTATCTCAATGACCAGCCCGATGGTCAGCGCACCGTCGTGGCCCCCCCGCGCCGGGAGCAAGCGTCGCGCGCAGGGCGCCGGGGCGCGGCGCCCCAGGGGGGGG
>JAIUMW010000335.1 GCA_022565365.1 Oceanicaulis sp. | reverse complement strand
TATCCGCGGGGGCGGGCCGGCCCGGGCCCCCTTCCTGCCCGGGGGCGTACGCCATCGCGCTGCCCTGCCCGAGCCCGCCGCCGCAAACGCGGCGTTTCTCGATGATCTCAATGGCGGCGCCAGCGAGATTACTCTGGCCATCGACCCGTCCGGGCGGCGCGGCGTGGCCGTGCGCAGCGCCGATGATCTCGCCCGCACCCTGGACGGGGTGATGGCCGATCTCGCGCCGGTCTGGCTCGCGCCTGCGTATGAGAGCGCTGAAGCGGGAAGTCTGTTCCTCGACTGGCTGGACGCGCAGGGCTATGACCGCGCTGGCCTGCGCGGCGGGCTGGGCCTGACCATTCCTGACGAAGCCGGGGCGCAAGCCGCCCTCGCCGCACTGGCGCGCTACCCGGCGATCAAGCCCGTCACCATCTGCGCCCATGGCGTCTATGAAGCGGGCGGATCGGACGCGCAGGAGCTGGCCTATATGTGCGCGGTCGGCGCGGCCTGGATGCGCGCGCTGATTGATGGCGGCGCCGGGGCCGATGCAGCGGCCGGCGCCCTCTCCGTCACCCTCGCCGCCGACGCCGACGTGCATCTGACCATCGCCAAGTTGCGCGCCGCGCGGCGGCTGTGGTCGCGCATCCTCGAAGCCTTCGGGGTCAGCCCGGATGCGCGCGCGCTGACACTCCACGCCGTGACCGGGGCGCGCATGCTGTCGGCGCGCGACCCCTACACCAATCTCATCCGCAATGCCTGCGCAGGGCTTGCCGCCTCGGCGGGCGGGGCCGACAGCGTGGAGGTGCGTCCCTTCACCCACGCCATGGGCCCCTCCACCGCGTTCTCGCGGCGCCTGGCGCGCAATCTTCAGATCCTGCTGGTGGAGGAAAGCCATATCGGGCGCACGGCGGACCCCGCCGGCGGCGGCTATCTGCACGAAACCCTGGCCGCGCGTCTGGCGCAGGCCGCCTGGACCCGCTTCCAGGCCATCGAGGCTGACGGCGGCGCGTCCGGCGTGCTGAACTCGGGCGCGTTCGCCAGGGACGTCGCCGCCATGAGCGAGCGGCGCAGCCGGCGCTATGCGTCAGGCGCCGATAGCCTGGTCGGCGTCAACGCCTATCCCGAGCTTGACGCGCGCAAGGTGGACACCCCGCCTGCCCCGGAAACAGCAGACGCCGCCGCCCCGGACGCGCCCGCGCCCTGGCCCGCTTTGGAGCCCGTGCGATTCGCGGCCCCGTTCGAGGCGTTGCGCGCCGCCGCCGAAGCATGCGAGCCGCGCCCCGGCGCCTTCCTGGCTACGCTCGGCGAGGTCGCCGCCTTCAACGCGCGCGCCGGTTTCACCATCAACCGCCTGGCCGCCGCCGGCATCGCGGCGCACCCGGCGCAGGTCCATGACAGCGTAGACGCCTGCGCCCAGGCCTTTGCCGCCTCGGGCTGCGCCCTCGCAATCATCTGCGGAACCGACGCGGCTTATGAGGCGGACGCCGCCGAACTCGCCGCCGCGCTCAAAGCCGCCGGTGCGCGCGCGGTCTGGCTGGCGGGCAAGCCGGCGGAGATCGCGGGCGTCGACCATTTCATCCACATGCGCAGCGACGCCCTCACCGACGGCGCGCGCGCCCATGATGTGCTGGGGATCGGGTCATGAGCCGCCATCCCGACTTTACGACACTCGATCTCGGTCAGCCCGAGGCCGCGCCCGCCCCCAAGGTGGACGCCGCCCCGTTCGAGACCGCCGAGCGCCTGCCGATTGCGCCGGTCTATGACCGCACAAGCGTCGAGGGGCTGGATTTTCTCGATCACAAGCCGGGCGCGGCGCCGTTTCACCGCGGCCCCTACCCCACCATGTTCGTCCAGCGCCCCTGGACCATCCGCCAATATGCCGGCTTCTCCACGGCGGCTGATTCCAACGCCTTCTACCGGCGCAATCTGGCGGCGGGTCAGAAGGGGCTTTCGGTCGCCTTCGATCTGGCCACCCATCGCGGCTATGACAGCGATAATCCCCGCGTAATCGGCGATGTGGGCATGGCGGGTGTGGCCATCGACTCAATTCTGGACATGCGCCAGCTGTTCGACGGCATCCCGCTCGACCAGATGAGCGTGTCCATGACCATGAATGGCGCGGTGCTGCCGGTGCTGGCGCTCTATATCGTGGCCGCCGAGGAACAGGGCGTGCCGGCGAAAAAGCTGTCAGGCACGATCCAGAACGACATCCTCAAAGAATTCATGGTGCGCAACACCTATATCTACCCGCCTGCGCCCTCCATGCGGATCATCTCCGACATCTTCGCCTTCACCGCCAAAGAGATGCCGCGCTACAACTCCATCTCCATCTCCGGCTATCACATGCAGGAGGCCGGCGCGCCGGCCGATCTGGAGCTCGCCGACACCCTGGCCGACGGGCTCGACTATATCGCCGCAGGCGTGAAGGCGGGGTTGGACGTGGACGCGTTCGCGCCGCGCCTGTCCTTCTTCTGGGGCATTTCCATGAATTATTTCATGGAGGTGGCCAAGCTGCGCGCCGCCCGCCTGCTCTGGGCGCGCCTCGTGAAGGAACGCTTTGCGCCCAAAAGCGACAAGTCGCTTTCGCTGCGCACACACAGCCAGACCTCGGGCTGGTCGCTGACCGCGCAGGACGTGTTCAACAATGTGGCGCGCACCGCCATCGAGGCCATGGCGGCGGTGGACGGCCATACCCAGTCGCTGCACACCAACTCGCTGGACGAGGCGCTGGCCCTGCCCACCGACTTCTCCGCGCGCATCGCCCGCAACACCCAGCTGGTGCTCGCCGAAGAGGCGGGACTGACGCAGGCCATCGACCCCTGGGGCGGCTCCTGGTTTGTCGAGCGCCTGACCCATGATCTGGCCGCACGCGCGCTGGAGCATATCGCCGAGATTGATGGGCTGGGCGGCATGACCAAAGCCATCGAGGAAGGCGTGCCCAAGCTGCGCATCGAGGAAGCCGCCGCGCGCACCCAGGCGCGCATCGATTACGGATTGCAGACCATTGTCGGCCTCAACAAATTCCGCCTGACCGAACCTGAAGACGTGCCGGTGCTCAAAGTCGATAACCGCAAGGTGCGCGCCGAGCAGCTGGCCAAGCTTGAAAAACTGCGCAGCGAGCGCGACGCCGGCGAGACCCGCGCCGCCCTCGAGGCGCTGACCCGCGCGGCGGCCTCTGACGGCAATCTTCTGGCGGCGTGTATTGACGCGGCGCGCGCACGCGCCACGGTGGGGGAAATGTCCGACGCCATGGAAAG
>JAIUMW010000334.1 GCA_022565365.1 Oceanicaulis sp. | reverse complement strand
CGTCGAAAGCGGCGGCGATGCGCTCAGGCCCAAAGCGGGCGATCCAGCCGATCACGGTCCGGGGCTCGCTGACGGCGAGGCTGCCCACCACCACGCGCGACGCTCCGGCGTCCAGCAGCGCTTCCACATCGTCCGCCGTGCGCACGCCGCCGCCGGTTTGTATCTTCAGCCCCGCCGACGCCACGGCGGCCACGAGGCCGGTCTGGCGCCGGGCGCCGTCGCGGGCGCCCGACAGATCGACCAGATGCAGCCAATCCGCCCCGGCCGCGCGCCAGGCTTGCGCCACCGCCAGCGGGTCGCCGCCATAATCGGTGACGGCGTTGAAATCGCCCTTGGCCAGACGCACCACGCGGCCGTCCAGAACATCGATCGCCGGGTAGAGGATCATGGGCGCGTCTCCAGAAAATTGCGCAGGATTTGCGCGCCGACGCTGCCGGAGCGTTCAGGGTGAAACTGGCAGCCGGCAATGTGGCCGCGCCGGGCGATGGCCGTCACCGGACCGCCATAGCGGGTGCGCACTGTGGTGTGTGACCCTTCCGGGACATGAAATCCGTGGACGAAATAGGCGTGGGACCCGGACGGCACGCCGGCCATTAGCGGCTCCTCGCGCACCGGCTCCAGCGTGTTCCAGCCCATGTGCGGCCAGGGGCCGTCGCCCCCCGGATCGAGGCGGACCACCCGGCCCGGGATCAGGCCCAGCCCCGCGCAATCGCTTTCTTCGGAGTGGTCGAACAAAAGCTGCATGCCGAGGCAAACGCCCAGTAGAGGCCGCGTCTCACCGCGCAGGGCCTGCGCCCATCCTGACGCATCAAGGCGCGCCATGGCGGGGCCCGCCGCCCCCACGCCGGGCAGGATCAGACGCTGCGCGCCCACCGCGTCCGCCGGTGTCGGCGCCAGCACATGCTCTGCGCCCAGCCGTTCCAGCGCAAAGCGCACAGACGCGATATTCGCCGTTGAGGTGTCGATGATGGCGAGCGTCATCTAAAGCACGCCCTTGGTGGACGGCAGGGCGTCGCCTTCAATGCGCGCGGCCATGCGCAGCGCCCGGCCAAACGATTTGAAACAGGATTCTATCATGTGGTGGGCATTGTCCCCGTCAACCGAGACATGGATCGCCGCCTTCATGGATTCGGCCAGCGAGCGGAAGGCGTGGGGGCACATCTCCACCGGGAAATCCCCGACGCGCTCGCCCGGTATCGTCCCGTCAAACCGGGCGAAGGGACGGCCTGAAAGGTCGATCCAAACGCCGGCGCGCGTCTCGTCCATGGGCGTTTCAAAACCGAAGCGGGCAATGCCGCGCTTGTCGCCCAGTGCCTCGCGCAGCGCGTCGCCCAGCGCTAGGCACACATCCTCAATGGTGTGGTGAGCGTCCACCTCCACATCGCCCTGACAGGTCACGTCGAGGCCAATGCCGCCATGGCGGGCGATCTGTTCGAGCATGTGATCGAAGAATTTCACGCCCGTATCCACGCGCGCGCCCTCGCCATCGAGATCGACGCTGAGCGCGATATCGGTCTCCTTGGTGGTGCGGCGCACGCTGGCGCGCCGCCCGGACGCCTTCGCCCCCAGATGCCGCGCCAGCGCTCGGGCTGCAGCGGCGTCGGGGACATAGAGCATGCCGTCCGGCGCGCAGGTCACCGCCAGCGACGCGGCTTTGGCCGGATCAATGCGCAAGCCTCCCGGCGCAATCTCGCCCCCGGTCAGTTCGGCCAGGTCCGCCAGTATCCGCCGTGTCTCGGCGCCATCGGCGCGCGCCGCATTGCGCGCCGCCGGGCGCAGGGCGTCAAACCCGGCCTCGATCAGGACCAGAGGCGGCGGGGCGAGAGCCTGCGACAACGCCGCCGCCGCTGCTTCGTCCATGAGGATCGCGGCGGTGAGCGGCGCCCGGTCCGGGCCCAGCTGGATCAGCGCAGGCGCAGTCACCGCATCCTCGATCTGCGAGGCGTCCAGGCGCAGCGCTTGCGCCAGCGACGGACCGGCGCGCAGAGCGTCCTGCGGCGACGCCGCCAGCACAATCGTGTCCGCTGGAACCCCCAGAATGCCCGTCAGCTGCGCCTTCAGCGCCGCCTCAGCTTTCTCGGCCTTGTCATTGATAGGTTTTGATAAATCGAGCCAGCCGGTCATGATGCGCGCTCCCTGCGGATGGCCATGGCGAGGCGGTGGGCGTCCAGCCCTTCCAGCGCCGCCAGACGCTCCACCGTCGGGGCGATTGCCTGCGCGCCGGTGCGGTCGAGCTCGAGGAGGGTGGTGGTCTTCTGGAACATCTCCACCGATACGCCGCCATAGGCGCGCGCTGCGCCGGAGGTCGGCAGAGCGTGATTGGGGCCGCCGGCATAATCGCCGGCGGCTTCGGGCGTCCAGGGGCCGATAAAGATTGAACCGGCATGGCGCACCTTTTCGGCGAGCGCGCGCGGGGCCCGCGTCTGCACGATCAGGTGCTCGCTGGCATAGGCGTTGGCGACGTCCACCGCCTCGGCCTCGCCTGAAACAATGATCGCGCGGGATGCGGCCAGCGCGGCGCGTGCCGTATCGGCGCGCGGCAGGCGCTCCAGCCAGCGCGCGATGGACGCCTCGACCCGATCCACGAACCCGTCTGACCACGCCACCAGCATCACCTGCGCGAGGCTGTCGTGTTCGGCCTGGCTGAGCAGATCGATGGCGACTAAATCGGGATCGGCGTCATCATCGGCGACCACCATCACCTCGCTGGGGCCCGCGGGCAGATCGGTCGCGGCGCCGCCGGCCGTCTGGGCCAAAAGCGCTTTGGCGGCCGCCACATACGCATTACCGGGTCCGAAAATCCGGTCAGCTTTCGGCAGTCCCGCAAGCCCGTAGCCGAGCGCCGCCACGCCGTGCGCGCCGCCGATGGCGTAGACTTCATCGAGGCCCAAAAGCTGCGCGGCGGCCAGAATGGCGGGATCGACCCCCTGCCCCTTGCGCGGCGGCGCGATGACGGCGATGCGGGGCACGCCTGCGATCCTCGCAGGAACCGCCAGCATGATCAGGGTGGAGACGAGCGGCGCCGTGCCGGCGGGCACATAGAGCCCGGCCACATCAATGGGCGTGGCGCGGCGCTCAGCGCGGGCGCCAGGCCAGGTTTCAACGCTGATGGGACGATAGCCCTGCTCCTCATGGAACACGCGCACGGCGCGCGCGGCGGCCAGAATGGCGTCCGCGTCCTCTTGGGGCAGCGCTTTGGCGGCGGCTGCAAGCTCGCCCGCGGGCACGCGGAAGCCGCTCTCCGG
>JAIUMW010000333.1 GCA_022565365.1 Oceanicaulis sp. | reverse complement strand
TCGGCGTGATCGCGGGCGGGCGCATCGGCTTTGTGCTGTTCTACCAGACCAGCATGATCTGGGAGGAGCCGCTGCGCGTGATCACCGGCATCACGCAGGGCGGAATGAGCTTCCATGGCGGCCTGATCGGCGTGGCGCTGGCGATGTATTTCACCGCCCGCGCCCACAAGGCGCCGCTCCTGCGCGTCGCAGACGCGGTCGCGCTGGCCACGCCCATCGGCTTGCTTTTGGGGCGCCTGGCCAATTTCATCAATGGCGAGCTGTGGGGGCGCCCGGCGCCGGACCTGCCCTGGGCCATGACCTTCGAGGAATATCCGCTGTGCCTGGCCCGCCATCCCAGCCAGCTCTACGAGGCCTTCCTGGAAGGCGCGGTGCTGCTGGCGATCCTTAGCGTGCTGGTCTGGCGCTTCAGGGCGCTGGCGCGTCCCGGTCTGGTCACCGGCGCCTTCCTTCTGGGCTATGGCGTGTTCCGCGCCGCAGTGGAGCTGGTGCGCGAGCCTGACCGGCATATGCCCGAAGCCCTGCAGGGCTATGTCACCATGGGCATGCTGCTGTGCATTCCGATGATCCTGGCGGGCGCATACCTGGTCTGGCGCGCCCGCAACCAGCCGCCTGCGAAAGCCTGATCCGCACCTGACATGACCGAGGATTTCCGCCCCGCTGAAGCGCTCGCCGCGCGCCTGCGTGACCGCATCGCCACCGACGGCCCCCTGCCCGTCAGCGCCTTCATGATGCAGGCGCTGTTTGATCCCATGTTCGGCTTCTACGCCACCAAGGATCCGCTGGGCGCGCACAATGACTTCATCACCGCCCCGGAAATCAGCCAGATGTTCGGCGAGCTGATCGGGCTGTGGGCGGTGGAATGCTGGAGCCAGATGGGTGAGCCCGACCCGGTCCAGCTGATCGAGCTGGGCCCCGGCACCGGGCGCATGATGAGCGATGTAGCTCGCGTGCTGCGCGCCGCGCCGGGCCTTGTCGCCGCCGCCGAGGTGACGCTGGTGGAGGCGAGCCCGGCGCTGAAAATGGTGCAGGGGCGCACGCTGGCGGGCGCGCCCGTCCCGATCCGCTGGGCGCCGCGACTGGACTCTGTGCGCCCCGGCCCGACCTTGCTTCTGGCCAACGAGTTTCTCGACTGCCTGCCGGTCCGCCAGGCGATAAGGCATGAGGGCGTCTGGCGCGAGCGCTGCGTGGCGATGCATCCCGATGAAGGCGAGCGCTTCGCTTTTGTCCTCGGCCCGGCCTTGAGCGCGCCGGACCTGGCGCTCATCCCGGCGCCCCTGCATGATCTGCCCGACGGCTCGCTTGTGGAGCTGCGCCCGGCTGACGCCGCGGTGGTCGAAGCGGTCGCCGAGCGGCTGAACGATCATCCGGGCTATGCGCTGTTCATCGATTACGGCGCGGTGGAGCCGGACCATGGCGACACGCTGCAGGCCATCCGCAAGCATGAGAAGGTCGATCCGCTGGACGCGCCGGGCACAGCCGACCTCACCGCCTGGGTGGCGTTCGACGCGCTGGCCCGCGCCGGGCTCGACGCCGGGCTGCAAGTGTTCGGACCGGTCGAGCAGGGACAGTTCCTCAAAGGCCTCGGCCTGGACGTGCGCGCCGCCCTGCTGGCCAAGGCTCAGGATAGAGAGGGACGCGCGCGGCTGGAGCGTCAGGCCGCCCGGCTGAGCGCGCCCGAAGAGATGGGCGCCCTGTTCAAGGTGATCGCGTTCGCCTCGCCCGGCCTCGCCCCGCCGCCGGGTCTCGACCGGTATACTTTGCCTGAGTGACGCCCCCAGATAAGTGAACAGCGTTCATTTCCAGCTTGCCCGGCGTGCGCGCTCATGATCCCCTGCGCGCACAACCAGAACCGGGAGAGAGCACATGGGCGGACGGCTGAGCGGCAAGACGGCGGTGATCACGGGCGGCGCCAGCGGTATCGGCCGCGCCACGGTGGAGCTGTTCCTGGCGGAAGGCGCGAATGTGGTGATCGGCGATGTCCAGGACGAACTGGGCGCCAGCGTCGCACAATCATCGGCCCATGCGCTCTATCAGCACGCTGACGTCACCCGCGAGGCCGACGTCAAGGCCCTGATCGACCGCGCGGTGGAGGCGTTCGGGCGCATCGATATTCTGTTCAACAATGCCGGCGCGGCTGAACCCGACGAGGGCTTCGCCTCCATTGACGAGGCGGGATTCAACCGGGTGATGCAGCTGCATCTGGCCAGCGCGCTTTACGGCATCAAGCATGCCGAGCCGCATATGAGGGCGCAGAAGTCCGGGGCCATCATCACCACCAGCTCGGTGGCCGCCGAGGGCACGACCTATGGCCCGATCCTCTACTCCATCGCCAAATCGGCTGTGCTGCACATGACCCGCCTGGCCGCCGTACGGCTGGCCGCTGACAAGGTGCGCGTCAACGCCATCCAGCCCGGCCTGATCGCCACCGCGATTTTCGGGCGCGCGCTGGGCCTGGATCAGGAAGCCAGCGAACAAAAAGCCGCCGTCATGGGCTCCATCGCCGAGCTGATGCAGCCCCTGCCCGTGGCCGGGGCGGGCCGCGATATCGCTGAAGCCGTACTCTACCTCGCCAGCGACGCCTCGCGCTTCGTAACGGGGCAGAGCTTTTGCGTCGATGGCGGGCTGACGGCGGGTCAGGTCCCCGATCCTGAAAACGGCGTGTTCAAGCCGCTGGCGGATCTGTTCGGTATCGATTCAGCTTGACAGATGTGAGCCGGGGGCCGTCCTCAAGCGCGCGACTCGCTGCTTCGTTCATGAAGCGTTCCGCAAAAACCCTGTTCTCATCAAGGCTTGGCTTAACGCGTGATTAAACAACGCGGGGCATGGTTGATGGATAATGAGGCCTTAAGCCCCCCATCCTCGCTGGAGCCCCGATCCATGCCCCTCAATCTCTCCGCCCCCGAGACCACCGAACTGAAGCCGCGCATCCTGGTGTTCGGCGTGGGCGGCGCTGGCGGCAACGCCGTCAACAACATGATCGACGCCTCTCTTGAAGGCGTGGATTTCGTGGTCGCCAATACTGACGCCCAGGCGCTGGCCCGCTCGCGGTCGGAGCGCCGGGTGCAGATGGGCGCGGCCATCACCGAGGGTCTGGGCGCCGGGGCCCGGCCGGAAGTCGGTCAGCAGGCGGCGGAAGATTCACTGGCGGAGATCACCGAGCAGCTCCAGGGCGCGCACATGGTGTTCATCACCGCCGGCATGGGCGGCGGCACCGGCACCGGCGCGGCCCCTGTGATCGCCCGC
>JAIUMW010000332.1 GCA_022565365.1 Oceanicaulis sp. | reverse complement strand
TTTGTTTATGCCAACGAAGCGGATTTATTAAACGTTGCTCTTTTTGGTTTAACCGCCAAAACATGGCGAGAACAAAACCCAAATCTTAATGGAAATATGAGGGATGAGGCAACAATAGAACAGTTAGTTGTATTGAGTAATTTAGAAAGTTTAAATGCTGTGTTTATTCAGCAAGGTTTAAGTCAAAGCGATAGGCTGAAACAATTAAACCAAATAGCCATTCAGCAAATGAAATCATTGCTCAACAACAACCAAGTCAAAAAGTTAGGTGTAAATGAATAAATCAAACCACATATTTACCAAAGGTCAAGTCATTGATGACAAATACACTGTAACTTTCTTTTTAAAAAAAGGCAGTTATGCAGAAACCTATCGTGTAAAGGACAAAGATAAGACAACCAAACTTTTAAAGCTCTTTTCTTATTCAAAATTACATAGAACACAATTTGATCAAAATGGTGATGTGCTTGAAATTGAAGTTCTGAAAAAGTTAAAGCACCCGAATATTGTAAAACTCGTTGATAACGGTAATCTTTTAATAGAAAATCAAAAATATGCTTATGCTATTTTAGACTTTATAAGTGGTGAAACACTTGCAGACAAAATGAAAAGGGAACAAACCTTTAATTCTTATGAAGCAAAAGACATCATTCTTGGGGTACTTAACGGTCTGAATTATCTTCATAATCAACAAAACCCAATTATCCATAACGAGATTACCAATTTGAACGTGATGTTGGACTTATCGGGTCAGATTACAGTTCCAAAAATCATTGATTTTGGCTACGCAAGATATTTGACTCAGACGAACAAGGACTTTCAAAAAGAAGGTCTTAATCCATTTTATTCAGCCAACGAGATATTTAACAAAGTCTTTTCTGTTCAAAGTGATATTTTCTCAGTAGGTGCATTGTATTATCATTTATTGGTTGGTCTTCCACCTTGGTTTGTGGAATTGTCCAAATTCAAATCGGATTCAGTGAAATTGGAAGATGCAATTTTGAAGGAGCGAGAAAAGCCTTTACAGGTTGTTAGTTCAGATTCCAAGATTGAAGCTAATACTTTCAACATCATTGCAAAAGCGTTACAACCTGATGCAGAGAATAGATTCAAAAACTTGAAAGAATTTATTCAGGCTGTTAATGGTGAAATTACAGTTGGCAATCCTGTGCTTGAAAAATCGACACAATCAACCCAAACTTTGAAGTCAGTTAAGAAAGGCGAAGGTTTCAAATCAATTGCAGGAATGCAAGAACTAAAAGACACCATCAAATTAGATGTTATTGATGCTTTAAATGAAAAAGAAAAGTATGCTGAATACGGGTTAACAATTCCAAATGGAATGCTTTTGTTTGGGCCACCAGGTTGTGGAAAGACATTCTTTGCCGAAAAAATGGCGGAAGAAATCGGATTCAACTTTTACCAAATAAAACACTCAGACATTCAAAGTAAATGGGTGAATGCTTCGCAAGAGAATATTAAAAACCTATTTGATGAAGCTAGAGAAAATGCTCCAAGTATCATCTTCATTGACGAACTAGATGCATTAGTTCCAAATCGCGACAATTCAAGTGTCAACCATATGAATACGAGTGCTGTAAATGAATTTTTAGCTCAAATGAATAATAGCGGAGATGATGGTGTATTTATTATTGGTGCTACCAACAGACCAAATTCAATAGACCCAGCAATTTTACGAGCAGGAAGATTAGACAAGCACGTTTATTTGCCACCGCCAGACCTTGAAGCAAGGGAATTGATGTTCAAGCTTTATTTAGAGAAAAGACCTACCGAAATAGGTTTAGACTATGCTGAACTAGCAAAAGCAACTGAAAATTATGTTTCTAGCGACATCAAGTTTTTATGTGATGAAGCTTCTAGAATGGCATTGCGTTCTAAATCAAGAATTACGAAAGAAATTATATTGGAAACAATCAAATCAAACAGGCCTTCAATCGCTCTTTCAGAACTAAACAGTTACATAGAAATAAGAGCAAAAATGGAAGGTCAACAATCAAATATTAACAAACGACCAAGAATTGGTTTTAAAAACAATTAAAAATGGAACAGATAAACTTTAACAAACTTCTTTTAAAGACCGCATTTTCTTGTATGGCTTGTGATGGAGACATTGATCCAAAAGAGGTAGACTTGATAAAGTCACTTCACGAAGAAAGAAAATTATTTGGAAATATAGAATTATTTGCAGAAATTGAGGTTCATAGAAAAGCCATTAATGAAAACAGTAGGAGTTTTTTAAAAAGTTATCTCAAAGAATTAACTTCAGCCGAATTATCTGAACAAGATGAATTAAAA
The DNA here is from genome assembly GCA_022565365.1 of Oceanicaulis sp. Taxonomy (GTDB): domain Bacteria; phylum Pseudomonadota; class Alphaproteobacteria; order Caulobacterales; family Maricaulaceae; genus Oceanicaulis. The sequence continues at coordinate 941 of JAIUMW010000332.1, read as the reverse complement.
GTTATCGAAGTCGCAATAGAAACTATTAAAGCTGATGACAAAATTGAGTATAGCGAAGTAAAGTTCTTTAAAGTTATTAGAAGTAAGTTAAAAATTGCCAATGAACCTATACTTGATGTTCATCCTGATTTTGAAGATTATTTGGAACAGGATATAATAAGTGAATCATATTTAACCCGACTTCAAGACGACTTTTTTGATACTCAAACTTTACCTGAATTTGAGTTAATCAGTGCTATAGATGATGACACTTTAAAAAATCTTACAGAGAACAAGGATGAATAACGGAATCAAGATAGTTCTAGCAATATTATTCTTTCTCTGTTTGGCTGATATGCCATATGGTTACTACCAATTTGTAAGGTTCGCAGGTCTAATTGGCTTTGCTATTTTAGCATATCTGGCACACGAAAAAGGCAAACCGACCCAAATGATAATTTACGGTGGACTTGCTTTGCTGTTTAAACCGTTTTTTAAAATAGCTCTCGGACGTGAATTATGGACTTTTGTTGATGTTACGGTAGGTATTGCATTATTATTTTCCATTACAAAAAATAAAAATTTGAAAAATAATAAATGAGCAGTATTGAGTAAGCTTATCTATCCAAACTAAGTCTAAATTTTTAAAACCAATTACTTTAAAAAACCAAAAAAAATAGATGATTTTTCTTGATTAATTTTTTACTAATTTATGTTGTTCTTTTTGTCAACTTGTAATCAAAGACTCTCTTTAAAGTCCCTCACCCCCACCCCACCATGCTTCAAAACCTCTACTACTACGCAACTGTTTTCCCCAATCGCACGCTTGCTGTGGTCGTTGGGCTTTTTTTGTTTTCATTGACTTTGTTTATTCTCAATGTATGGAAGCAGCGTCTTCCTAAAACGATGTTGGTATTGAGCAATACGATTGCGGTGCTGCTTTGCATGGCTGCGGCTTTTAG
>JAIUMW010000331.1 GCA_022565365.1 Oceanicaulis sp. | reverse complement strand
TTTTCCACCATGCGTTCGAGCCAGATTTTCTGGTCCTCGCTGGCGAAGGTCCAGCTGCGGCCGCCCCAGCAGATATCGGCTTCCGAGGCGATGGGCTTGCGCATGCTGGCGGGGCAGTTGGCCTCCAGCCAAGCGCGGGTTTCTGTGCGGAATGTGTCGAGCGTCATGGCGCTTCCTCCCTTACGTTTACGTCAAGGGTAAGCTGAAGCCGGGCGCCTGACCAGTCCCGGCGTGCGTCCTGTTTGCGGCGAAACCGCACGGCCTCCTTGCCATGCGCGCGTCAGCCGATAAGTACGCGCCTGACTGCTGACCACCTAGCGCCCGTCCGGAGCCGCCACCCATGTCCAGCGCCGTTTTGTCTATCCCCAAGGCCTATACCGAGCCGGGCACCGACCGGGCGATGTTCTGGTGGCTGGTGGTCATCGCGGCCTTTGTCTGCGCCATGATTGTGGTGGGCGGGGCGACGCGCCTGACCGATTCCGGTCTGTCCATCACCGACTGGCGCCCGATCACCGGCGCCATCCCGCCGCTGAGCCAGGAGGGCTGGGAGCGCGAGCTGGAGCGCTACCGCCAGATCCCGCAATACCAGGAAATCAATCGCGGCATGTCCATGACCGATTTCCAGTTCATCTACTGGTGGGAATGGGGCCACCGCCAGCTCGGGCGGACGCTGGGCCTGGTCTACTTCCTGCCCTTCACCTTCTTCCTCTGGACCGGTCGCGCGCCCAAGCGCCTGCGCCCGCGCCTGTGGGTGTTGTTTGCGCTGGGCGGGCTGCAGGGCGCAATCGGCTGGTGGATGGTGGCCTCGGGCCTCACCGAGCGGGTGGATGTCAGCCAGTACCGTCTGGCTACGCACCTGGTCATGGCGTTCGTGATCCTGGGCCTGACGCTGTGGACGGCGCTGGAGCTGCGCCATGGCCAGACGAGGCTTGCCGTGCGCTCGCCCCTGTTTAAATGGAGTGCGATCTTCTGGGGCGCGGTGCTGTTTCAGATCGCGCTGGTTTTTTTTTTTTATGTTTTGTATTCCTGGGAGATCTACACCAGCTGGCCGGGCTTTAACGGTCAGCTCTGGCCGCAGGATTATCTGTCCGGTCTGCCGCTGTGGCAGGCGGTGTTTGAAAGCCGCCCGGCCGTGCAGCTGCATCACCGCTGGGCGGGCTACGCCCTGGCGGCGGGCGGGCTGGCGCTGGCTCTTCTGTGGCGGCGCAATGGCGACGTCATCATGGGACGCTTCGCCCTTGTGGTGCTGGCGGTGCTGCTGGCTCAGATCGTGCTGGGCATCCTCACCCTGGTGAATGCCGCGCCTCTGTCGCTGTCGCTTGCCCACCAGGCCGGGGCCATCGTGCTCTTCCTCACCGCCGGCGCCGCCGCCTGGGCGTCTGCGCGGGCGGTGGAGGTGCGGGCCGGCTAGCTGTCCTCGGCCAGCACGGTGCGGGTGATCACTTCGCGCGCGATCAGCTTCAGGCTGCCATCGCCGCGGTCATAGGCGGCTGCGATGCCCGCTGCGAAGGCGCCCCCGCCGAAATTGGCGTCGGTGACGGCCAGCGCGGACGGCTCGTTGAAGCCCGGCGCGCCGAGCCCTGCGTCAAAGCGCACGGTAGCGATCAGGTCGAGATTGCGCGCGTCGAGCACCTGCATCAGCCCGGTATCGGGCGACACCATCAGCGCCACGGGCCGTCCCAGCAGCTCGCTATAGGTGATATTGGAGCCCGGCAGCCGGTCAGTGCGCGCACGCACATCGCCGCTGGCATTGATCCGCGCCACACCGGCCGTCGGCCCGCCGACGAGAAGATCACCGTCAGGCGATGCGGCGCAGGAGCGGGCCGGGAAGGGCAGGGCGCGGGTTTCACGCTGGCGCACCTGCAGGCCGGCGCCGCCCGCATCGCTCAGGCGCACAATGCGCGCCTCTTCGCCCTGGCCCAGGATCGCCAGATCGACATAGCCAATCCCCTCGGCAAAGAAGCACAGGCTGGCGCCGCCGGGGATGTCGCCCTCCAGCGGCAGCTCGACCACATCATCGATTGCGCGCACCACGACGAAAGCGCGAAGGGCGCCCGCATCATCCATCGCAAAGATCATGGGCAGCGTCTCGCCGCGCAGCGGGAAGCCGCCCGTGCCGGCCATGCCGTTGAGGCGCGGGCCTGACCCGGAGATCACCTCGCGCCCGTCAATATTGAAGACCGAGATCCCCCCCTGCAGGCTCGCGGCCGCCAGCAGCCCATTGCCCGGCGCGTCTGCGTCCGGCAGGAAAGCCAGATCGCGCGCGCCGCCCGGGGCGTCAAACGCGCCGGTGACAATGGCGGCGCGTTCCGCTTCCCCGGGATCAATGGCCTCTTCCTCGCCAGGAAAGAAGTTGCAGCCGGCGAGCGCAGCGCTCATTGCTGCGGCGGCCAGCAGGCGGGTGAGGGGGGCGCCAAGCAGGCGGGCGGACAGGGAGGCAGGCAGCATGATCAGATGTCTCGGCTCGAGGCGCCCGGAACTGGCGGGCTGACAGGGGTGCAATGGTACATGGTCCCCGGCGCGCCGTCACATGGCTCATGTATGCCCGGTCACGCGCCAGTCGAGGTGGGGTGCGGGGCGCACATACAATGCGGTATCTAATTACCTTATTTACAAGCACATGATATCTAACGTGTTTCACAAGCCCTATTGACCCCGATGCAAGGCGCGCGTAGAGAGCGCGCCAGATCGCGTTCGGGATGGTCCTGAAGCGCGGGTCCTGTCTGTCCAGAGGCTCCTGTTATGAAGACCTTTACCGCCAAGCCAGCGGACGTCGAGCACAAATGGATCGTGATCGATGCGGAGGGCGCCATTGTCGGTCGTCTCGCCGCGTTCATCGCCACCCGTCTGCGCGGCAAGCACCGCCCTGATTTCACGCCGCATATCGACACCGGCGATCATGTGATCGTCATCAATGCCGAGAAAGTGGTGTTCACCGGCCGCAAGTTCGCGAACAAGCGGTACTATCGCCACACCGGTCACCCGGGCGGCATCAAGGAAACCTCGCCCCGCCGCATTCTGGAGGGCCGTTTCCCCGAGCGCGTGGTGGAGCAGGCCGTCAAGCGCATGCTGCCCAAGGAAAGCCCGCTGGCGCGCGCCCAGTTCTCCAAGCTGCGCGTCTATGCCGGCGGTGAGCATCCGCACCAGGCGCAGACCCCTGAAGTCGTCGACTTCAAATCCCTGAACGCCAAGAACGCGCGGAGCTGATCATGTCCGAACAAACCCGTTCCCTCGAGGACCTGAAATCCGCCCTGCAGGACGC
>JAIUMW010000330.1 GCA_022565365.1 Oceanicaulis sp. | reverse complement strand
ATCTGGTGGGCGAGGACGTGCTGATCACCGGCGCCGGGCCGATCGGCATCATGGCCGCGGCGGTGGCGCGCCATTGCGGCGCCCGCCATGTGGTGGTGACCGACATCAATCCCGACCGTCTGCGCCTGCTGGAGGCGGTCTGCCCCACCGCCACGCCGGTCAACACGACGCGCGAGGCATTGCGCGACGTGATGGCGCGCCTGAAAATGACCGAAGGCTTTGATGTGGGGCTGGAAATGAGCGGCGCGGAGCCCGCATTCCACCAGATGGTCGAGCACATGGTGATGGGCGGGAAAATCGCCATGCTGGGCCTGCCGGCCAAGCCGTTCACCCTCGACATGGGCGCGCTGATCATGCGCGCCATCACCTTCAAGGGCGTCTATGGCCGGGAGATGTTCGAGACCTGGCACAAAATGCTGGCCATGCTGCAATCGGGCCTGGATGTGTCGAAGCTGATCACCCACCGCCTGCCGGCAGCCGAGTTCCAGACCGGGTTTGACGCCATGCTGTCAGGCAAGGCGGGCAAGGTGATCCTGGACTGGAAAGGCGTCTGACGCCTCACGGATGCGGCGGCGTCTGGCCTTAATCCGGGTTGAATTGCGGGCCGGCTTCAGGCGCCGCGTTATCTGAAGCCATAGTCGACAATGATGAACGGGTGATCAGGGTTCGGCCTAACCGCTTTGAAGGTGAGAGTTTTTTCATTCTCATTCGCCCAGCGTATGGCGTGCAGGAAGTCGCGGCGACGATCCTCCCAGAGAGCTTCACATGAGGCGTCTGTTTCCATCTCGTTGAGATTGAATGACGATCCAAAGCAGGCCCTCCGCGTATTGACCACACGGCCACCTTCGCCAACGTCATATACAATATTCCACATGTTTCCGTAGAACAGAAGTTCACCTGAAAATAGTTCGCCTGAATGACCTGTGTTTTCGTAATATGGATAAATATAAAGATAGCCACCACCGCATCGGACAGTCATGTGGTCAACATTGATGCTGTGGCTTGAGATGTGCTCACACGAAATGCTGGCGTATGGCATGTAGCCGCGCGGATTTCTGAATGAGACGCTTAGCGCCGTTCTGGGCGGCAGCGCCTCTTGCGGCGGACTGTCTTCATCGTCTTGAACGCGCTCGATGCCCCTGAGAACAGCGGGGTTTGGCTGCGCTATGACGGGCCGGGCCGGTTGCGCGGCGGCCTGGTGGGCGGTGACGGCGGCGATCAAGCTGAGAATCATCATTCCAGTCTCCAGTGAGCAAAGTCCGGGCGCCTTTACCTTTGAGCATCCTGTGGGCAGGCTCCATATGATCCCATAGCATCAGCTTGAAGCCAAACCGTCGGGCAAGGCGATTCTGATCTGGCGGGAAGCGGGAGGCTTGACATGATCATTCCGGACGCCCGTCCGCTGGATTTCGAGACTTTGCCCGAGGCCGAGATGCAGGCGCGGGCGCAAGCCTTTTACGAGACCATGCGCACGCGGCGCACGGTGCGCGAGTTCTCCGGCCGCCCCGTGCCGCGCGCCGTCATCGAGACGGCGATCCTGACCGCCGGGACGGCGCCCAATGGCGCCAATCACCAGCCCTGGCATTTCACCGTGCTGGGGCAGGGGCCCTTGCGCGCCCGCCTGCGCGAGGCGGCCGAAGCCGAAGAGCGCGCCTTCTACGCCGGCAAGGCGGGGGCGGAATGGCTGGACGCGCTGGCGCCGCTGGGCACCGACGCCTCCAAACCGTTTCTGGAGACCGCGCCCTGGCTCATCGCCGTGTTCGGCCAGAAGCGCGGCGGGCCTGGCCCCTCCGACATGAAGAAGAATTACTATGTCACCGAAAGCGTCGGCATCGCGTGCGGGCTCCTTCTGGCGAGCCTGCACCAGGCGGGGCTCGCCACGCTCACCCACACGCCCAACCCGATGGGGTTTTTAAGCGAGATCTGCGAGCGCCCGGCGCATGAGAAGCCCATCATGCTGATCGTCACGGGCTATCCGGCGGAGGGCGCGGCTTATCCGGCCGCCGCCGCGGTGAAGAAGCCGCTGGACGGGATTTGTGATTTCCGGTGAGGGAAGCGCTGCAAGGCTCAAACCTCTCACCAGACCTGCCTTCCCGGCCGACCGGAGGGAGCGCCGGGATCCATCCGCTCATCCTCTCCGCCGCTCGAGGCGGTTCAGACCTGCCGGGATGGTTCCCGGACAACCGCTATGCGGTTTCCGGGAAAACAGGGTCTGGTGTGCTGGGCCGCTCCCGATCCAGACCCTTAAACCACCACCCGCCGCTCGATCGCCGTCACCGACCAGATCAGGGCGATGATCCAGCCAATGACTGTCCAGCCCAGCAGCAGGTTGGTCAGGAAGATCGCAAAGCCGTTATGGTGGCCGCGCGCCAGCGCGATGATGGTGGGCAGGAATTGCACCAGAATCAGGGCGAGGATGAATTCCATGGGGAGGCTCCTTTATCGATTTTCGATAAAGATAGCGGGCTCCGATCCGGCTGACAAGGGGTTAGGGATTGCGCTGGCGGATCACCGTTTCCAGCCCGGCGGCGATGCGGTTGCGGTACTGGGTCTGGCTGATCGGCGCATGGGTGGAGTGCAGGCGCCAGCGTCCGTAATCGTCGCGCACCGGCACATTGACCGAGTGAAAGCAGACCGGCTCGCCCATCGCGTTCAGCGTGCTCCAGGTGCTTTCGCTGACCGCCACCTCGCCGTTGAACGCGCCGGCTTCGGTGAGCACGGCGAACTGGCGGTCGGCGTCCTCGCCCAACAGGCCCTCCAGCCCGTCGCCATCGCGCGAGGTTTCGAACGCGCCGCCCATGGCCCGGAAACCGGCGGAAAACTCGCACAGACGCACCGCGCCCTGATAGCGGCCCAGAAGGCTCGACAGGCCCGGCGACAGCGCCACGGTGGCGCGCCAGTCATCAAAGATCAGCCGGTTGCACGGCCGTTCCAGCAGGGCGGCGATACGGGCGGCCAGGGCGTCCGATGGGCTGGACGTCCCGGTTTCAATCCGCGACAGAAAGGCTTGGCTGACGCCCAGCTCGCCGGCCAGCGCCAGCTGTTTCAGGCCGGTGCGCCGGCGGAAGGCTCTCAGTCGCGCGCCCCATTCGCTGGCGGGCATGGCGGCTCCCCGGTCACAAGTGCATATGACCGTAACCATAAAACGCAAGCGCGCCCGGGGCCCACCCCCCGCCCGCGACCGTGGGCCGGGTTGCGGGTGACGGGCCCGCCCGATTAGTCACGGAACTGCTACTGCATGATCAACGAGCGCAGCATTGTATT
>JAIUMW010000329.1 GCA_022565365.1 Oceanicaulis sp. | reverse complement strand
TGGCAGCCCGGATCAGAACATCCCGCCGCGCCCCTTCCTGGTGCCCGGCATCGCCGCCGCCCGCCCGCAGGTCGAGGCGGAGCTGCGCGTTGCCGCGCAAGCGGCGCGGCGCGGCCACCCCGCCGCCGTGACCGCCGCGCAGACCAGGATCGGCCACCTGGCGGTGGACGCGGTGCAGGCGCGCTTTGTGGACAATGACTGGCCGGCGCTGGCGCCCGCGACCCTGGCCGCCCGGCGGCGGGCCCTGGCCAAGAAGAAGGGGCGACGCAAGGCGCGCAAGGACACACCGCACCCCCGCCCGAACCCGTTGTTCGATACGGCCCAGCTTCAGCGCGCCGTCACCTATGTGCTGCGAGGCCGCCACCGATGATCGCGGACATCCTGACCGATCCCGACCTGGTCCGGCCGGTCGAGACCTGGCCGCTCCACCGCCAGGTGGACGGGCGCGGGCGCAGCCACCTGGCGCTGGGCGAGATGACGATCCTCGCGGCCGCCATCCAGCCCAGCAGCCCGCGCGAGCGCGAGGCCTTGCCGGAGGCCGACCGCGAGGCGGCGGCGATCACGCTGTGGACGCTGGCCGCCATCGCGCCCGACACGGTGGTGCGTTGGAACGGCGCGGGGTGGCTGGTGCGGTCGGTCGAGTTCTGGCCGGACGGCGCCCGGCCTCACCGCCGCGCCGTCGCCGTGCAGGACGAAGGGCTGGACCCATGACCGCCACCTCCGCCACCGGCGGGCCGCTGCCGGTGCCCCCCGGCCTGGACATCACGGCGATCGAGAACGCCGTTGCCGCCCTGATCGTTGCCCTGACCGGGCTGGAACCGGAATTGGTGCGGCCACGCTATCAACCGCGCCCGCCCCAACCGCCGCCGGCCGATGCCGGTTGGTGCGCCTTCGGCTGCGTTGCGGAGGCTGCGGAAGGCGTCCAGATCCTGCCCGAGCGCCGGGACGGGACCGTGCCGGTGCGGCTGGTGACCCACGACCGGATCGACCTCCGGGTCAGCTTCTACGGCCCTGCCGGCCCGGTTTTGGCCCGCTCGCTGACCCGCGGCCTGCGGGTGGCCCAGAACCGCGCCCTGCTTGGCGCCGGCCTGGTCTTCGTTGCCGCTGGGCAGGCGATCCCTGCCGCCGATCTGGTCGGGGCGCAATGGGTCCGGCGCTGCGACCTGACGCTGACGCTGCGCTGCGCCGAGACCGCCGCCCTGCCGATCGAGCCGCTGGCCTGCGCCCCGACCGCCTTGCTGACCGATCCCTCTGCGCCGACCGATCCCTCTGCCACCGAAGGAGGCACCTGATGTCCATGACTTTGCCCGTTGACCGCGTGGTCAAGGTGAGCGTCACGCTGGCGCCGCTGGCCGCCCCGCGACGGAATTTCGGGACCCTGCTGCTGCTGGGCGACAGCCTGGCGATCGATCAGGCCGAACGGCTGCGCGTCTATGCCGGCATCGACGCCGTGGCCGCGGATTTCGGGGCCGAGGCTCCCGAATACAAGGCGGCCGAACTCTATTTCGGGCAGTCGCCGCGCCCGTCGACGCTGGCCATCGGCCGGTGGGTGCGCGAGCCCGCCCCGGCGATCCTGCGCGGCGCGGCGCTCACCCAGGCCGAGGCGGCCCTTTCCGCCTGGACCGGCATTACCGATGGCACGCTGACCGTCACCGTCGGCGGTGTCGAGGAGACGGTCGACGGTCTCGATTTCTCCGGCGCCGTCACCCTGGAAGGGGTCGCCGCGATCGTCGGCCTGGCGCTGAACGGCGCCGGCGTCTGGTGCGAATACGATGGCCACCGGTTCATCCTGTCGACCTTGGCGACCGGCGCGGCGGCGACGCTTGGCCATGCCGGCGGCCCGCTGGCCGAACAGATGAAGGTGACGGCCCAGACCGCCCCGGCACCGATCCCCGGCATGGAGGCCGAGTCGCCGATCGAGGCGGCCATGGCGCTGGCCGACCGCTCGGGCGACTGGTACGCCCTGGCCTGGGCCGCCGCCGACGGCGCCCTGGAGGTGGAGGATCACGTTGCGGTGTCCGGCTTCATCGAAGCCGCGACCAAGCCCCGCCTCTATGCCGTCACCACCACCGACAGCCGGACCCTGGAGGCCGGCTTCGCCGACGATGTCGCTTCCCGTTTGTCGTCGCTGGCCCGCCGGCGCAGCCTGGTCGTTTACTCCGCCAACCCGTTCGCGGCGGTCAGTGCCCTGGGGCGGGCCTTCACGGTCAATTTCGCCGCCAACCGATCCGCCATCACCCTGAAGTTCAAGCAGCTGCCCGGCATCGTCGCCGAAGGGCTGACCGAAACCCAGGCCCTGGCCCTGGAGGCCAAGCGCTGCAACGTCTTCGCCGCCTATGACAACGCCACCGCCATCTTCCAGGACGGGGTGATGGCCGGGCCGGCCTATTTCGATGAAATCCACGGGCTGGACTGGCTGGCCAATGCCATCCAGACCGAATGCTGGAACCTGCTCTATCAGTCCAAAACCAAGATCCCGCAGACCGACAGCGGCACGCATCAGATCGTCACGACGATCGAGGCGACGCTGGGAGAGGCGGTCGCAAACGGCCTGGTCGCGCCCGGCACCTGGAATGCCGACGGGTTCGGGCAGCTGGAACGCGGCGACACCCTGCCCAAGGGCTTCTACGTCTTCGCCGGCCGCATCGCCGCTCAGACCCAGTCCGAGCGCGAGCAGCGCAAGGCGCCACCGATCCAGGTCGCCGTCAAGCTGGCCGGCGCGGTCCATTCCACCGACGTCGCCATCGACGTCAACCGCTGATCAAGAGGCAGTGAGGCAGCGATGAACGCATACAGTTTTCTCGACGTCCATGCGGCGATCTCCGGCCCCGGCGGCAATCTGCCCCTGACGGGCGAAGAGGCCGGTGCGGCCGAGGAGGGCATCACCATCGAGCCGGTCGGCGACAAATCGACCATGACCGAAGGCGCCGACGGCTCCTACATGCACAGCCTGCATGCCAGCAAGGCCGGGCGGGTGACGGTGCGGTTGCTGAAGGTGTCGGACGTCAACGCCCGGCTGCAGGCGATGTACGATTTCCAGACCGGCAGCGCCGCCCGCCACGGCCGCAACACCATCACCATCCGCGACACCGCCCGCGGCGACGTCGTCACCTGCGCCGGCTGCGCCTTCGCGGCGCCGCCGACGCTCAGCTACGGCAAGACCGCCGGCACCGTGGACTGGACGTTCCATGCCGGCCGCATCGATCGCACCCTTGGCAGCGGCACGCCCGAGCGGTGACCCCCCCCCGCATGTCTGGGCAACAGGAAGAGGCAGGAAAGAT
>JAIUMW010000328.1 GCA_022565365.1 Oceanicaulis sp. | reverse complement strand
GCTGAGCGCCGCCAGCGCGGCGCGCGCGTCACCGGCGCTGTTGACGGCGCGGAACTCCACGGTGCGCGCGCCATGGGCGTTGAGGAAGGTCTTTTCAGTCAGCCGGTCCTGCGCCGTTTCCAGCGCCTGCGCGCCGGGCCTGAGCGGCGCATGGCGGGCCGCCTCGCGCGCGCTCTCCACCGGCACGTTTTCAAACTCGAAGGTCACCGCCGCCACCGACCGGGCGAAGCGCGCCACCGCATCCAGATCCTCGTAAGGGGCGCAGACATGCTCCGCCGAGCCACGGCTCGCCGGACAATCGACCTCGGGATCATAGATCACGACATCAAGACCGAGGCGCGCCGCCGCCAGCGCCAGCATGCGCCCCAGCTGGCCGCCGCCCAGAATGCCGATGCGGTCTGCGGGCTTCAGCACGCTCACATCAGTCCTCGACGCTGTCAGGCACCGAAGCGGTCTGGGCGGCGCGCCAGGCGTCCAGCCGGGCCATCAGCGCCGGATCGGACAGGGCCAGGATGGACGCGGCCAGCAGGCCGGCATTCTTAGCGCCCGCCTCGCCAATCGCCAGCGTGCCCACGGGCACGCCGCCGGGCATTTGCACGATGGACAGAAGGGAATCGAGGCCTGACAGGGCTTTGGACTGCACCGGCACGCCCAGCACCGGGAGGAACGTCATGGACGCGACCATGCCCGGCAGATGCGCCGCGCCGCCCGCGCCGGCGATGATCACCTTCACGCCAGCCGCTGCTGCGCCCTTGGCGAAGTCCACCAGCCGGTCCGGCGTACGATGGGCTGAAACCACGCGCGCGTCATAGGCCACATCAAGGGCGTCCAGCATCGCGGCGGCCGCCTGCATGGACGGCCAGTCCGACCGCGATCCCATAACGCTGGCGACGGGCGCCGCTGCGGCGCGATTGCTCATGATGAAGCCTGCCGGGTGACTGGAAAGCGCGGGACAATACCCGTGCGCCCGGTCAGGTCAAGGAAAACGCAAAACCGCCCTGCAGGCCGGGCGCTGACAGCGCGCCATCACGCTGTTATAAAATAACACGCCTGTCCCCTCCCCTGGAGCCTGCATCATGTATCTGCCCCCGTCCGAGCGCCTGCCCGTCACCGTGCTGTCCGGTTTTCTGGGGGCGGGCAAGACCACCTTGCTCAACCACATCCTCAATAATCGCGAGGGCAAGCGCGTCGCGGTCATCGTCAATGATATGAGCGAGGTGAACATCGACGCCGACCTGGTGGCCGCCGGGTCCGGACTGTCGCGCACTGACGAGACGCTGGTGGAGATGACCAATGGATGCATCTGCTGCACCTTGCGCGAGGATCTGCTGGTGGAAGTGCGCAAGCTCGCCGAGGCGGGACAGTTCGATGCCTTGGTGATTGAATCAACGGGCATTTCCGAGCCGCTGCCGGTCGCCGCCACCTTCGATTTTCGCGATGAGCAGGGCCGCAGCCTGGGCGACGTGGCGCGCATCGACGCCATGATCACCGTGGTGGATGCGGTCAATCTGATGCGCGACTACGCCTCCACCGATTTCCTGTCCGACCGGGGCGAGACCGCCGGCGAGGGCGATCAGCGCGCCGTGATCGATCTTCTGGTCGACCAGATCGAGTTTGCTGACATCATCATCGTCAACAAGATCAGCGAGGTGGATCCCGGCCAGCGCCAGCTGGTGCGCCAGGTGGTCGAGGGGCTCAATCCCGAAGCCCTGATCCTGGAAACCGAATTCTCGAAAGCGCCGCTGGACGCGATCCTGGCCACCGGCCGGTTCGATTACGAGAAAGCGCAGAGCCATCCGCTCTGGGCCAAGGAATTGTATGATTTCGCCTCCCACACGCCCGAGACCGAGGCCTATGGCGTGGACAGCTTCATCTACCGCGCGCGCAAGCCCTTTGACCCGGAAAAGCTCCACGCTTTCTTTGCAGAAAGCTGGCCCAACGTGATCCGCGCCAAGGGCCATTTCTGGATCGCCACCCGGCCAGACTGGGTGGGCGAGGTCAGCCAGGCCGGCGCCATGGTGCGCCATCAGGGGCTGGGCAAATGGTGGGCGGACGTGCCGCGCGAGCGCTGGCCGGATGGCGAGATGTTCGAGACCATGCTGGCGCGCCACTGGGATCCGGTCTGGGGCGACCGGCGTCAGGAGATCGTGTTTATCGGGATCGGCATGGATCACGCCGCGATCACGGCGCGCCTCGATGCCTGCCTGGCCGACGGCCCCGACGACCTGTTCCTGCCCGAGACGTGGCGGGCCTTGCGCGATCCCTTCCCGGTCTGGGGCGGGTGATCAGTCGCACACGCCTTTTTTACAAGAAGGAATAGGGCTCGATATCCAGATTCACCCGGATCGAGGGCGGGGTTTTGAACCGGGCGGCCCAGGCGCGCATATAGGCCGAGATATCCACCTGCCGGTCGGCCTGCACCAGAAAGCGCTTGCGCCAGCGCCCGCGCACCACGCCCAGCGGCGGATCGGCCGGGCCGAACACCTCCACCCCGTCCGCCCGCGGCGCCGCGGCGGCGATGGTTCTTGCGACCGCCGCCAGCGCTTCGGGGTCTGGGCCGGACAGGATCATCGCGGCGAGGCGCCCAAACGGCGGCAGGCGCAGCATTTCGCGCACCGAACGCTCGGCGGCCAGAAACGCCTCCCGGTCCCCGGCGGCCAGCGCCTGCAGCGCCTCGTGTTCGGGGTTCCAGGTCTGCAATAATGCCCGGCCCGGCCGGTCGGCGCGGCCGGCCCGCCCCGCCGCCTGCACCAGCGTCTGATAGGTGCGCTCGCCCGCGCGCAGATCGGCGCCCGCCAGTCCCAGATCGGCGTCCACAACGCCCACCAAAGTCAGGCGCGGGAAGTTATGGCCCTTGGCGGCGATCTGGGTGCCCACCAGAATATCAATCTCCCCCGCCTCCATCCGGGCGACCATGTCGCGCACGGCGTCGGGGCCCTGCGCGGTGTCAGACGAGAACACCTCCACGCGCTGGCCGGGGAAACGCCGGATGGCTTCCTCGGCGACGCGTTCGACGCCGGGGCCGACGCTGATCAGGCTGTCCTTCGCGCCGCAGGACGGGCAGGCCTCGGGCCGGGGCATGGAGAAGCCGGTGACGTGGCAGACCAGGCGCCCGGTATAGCGGTGCTCGACCAGATAGCGGTCAGCCTCGGGGCTTTTCATCTTGTGGCCGCAGGCCCTGCACAGCACCAGCGGGGCGTAGCCGCGCCGGTTGAGGTAGAACATCACCTGCTCGCCGCGCGCCAGCGTCTCGGCGGCCGCGCGCGCCAGCACGGGCGAAATCCACTC
>JAIUMW010000327.1 GCA_022565365.1 Oceanicaulis sp. | reverse complement strand
ATTCAGAAGTTTACAGCAGGTTTACATTCAACAGACACAACTCGAACAGATATCCAGATTCACAATCGCATTCTTACTTGGAAACCTTCAAGAGGATACATGGACTGGATTCATGGTGAAGCAACCCCTGGAACAAGTATCAAGTTTTTTGGCAGAAACTGAGGTGCCATTGCACCATCATGCAAACGGAACTGGAAGTGATAGATTTGAGATATTTGTGCCACGAACATGTTGAAGATTCCAAGGACATGGATTCAAATGCCAAAATTATCCTACAAAAATGACTCACTTTGCCCCACGATTCAGGATTTCAAAAAACGACTCCACAAAGTTTCTTTCCCACTCTCTTCCAGTTCCAGGATATCATGCAACGCATTCTTATCAGCCGTGAAAAAGTGAGTTGTCGGCATGTTTTCACTTTCTTTGGATTCTGTCGAATTCTTTTGTTCAGATTTTTCACTCTTTTGGCTTTCCATACTCTCACAGCGTCTCACAACAACCTCATGAAATTCCTTCCAATCATTTTGGGCCAGTTGCTTGTCTTCCGTGGTGAAGGGTAGATTCTCAGTAGTAACAAAAACGTTGACTGAGACAAGCTTTGATTCTTTCAACAAGAATTTCCTCAGGAATGCATTACTTTCATCGAGTTTAAGATCTTTCCAGTAGTTTGAATCTTTCGAGTTCTTTGAATCTGTTGAGTCTTTTGAGTTCTTTGAATCTGTTGAGTCTTTTGAGTCCTTGGAAAAAATTTTCATTGCAGATCGAGAGGGTAGCTTGAATTTGCCATCTTTACCCTTCACTGAGGCGTAGCCATTACAGCTAACAAGGAGTGGGTGAATCGACAGCCATGCCTTCAAATAATGCATAGAAAGGTTTGTGTTCACCTTCTTCATTGATAGCAACATAGTAGAGTTCTGGGAGAAAACAAGTGCGTCAACATGGCAACTTTCAGGCAGTTTAACCAATGCACAACCAACGAATTTGGAACGTGTGTCTGCATAATTAAGAGATTGTATCAAATCATTGAAATCCATGTGCTTAACGTTGATGATTTTCTTCACAGAGAATGATTTCAAGAGTTCTTGACGGCGATTGAATTGAAGCGATTGGGAGGATGCCACGCCCTTTTCGAGTGTGAGAGTCACATCATATCGCAAACCCTCTTTAACTTTTGATAAATTCTTGAGATACATTCCCAACAAGAACAGCGGCTCCAAATTTGACTTGTTTGCTTCAGGATTGGTTTGTTCGATGTAAGACCCAATTGTATCTCTCACAACCGTCTCTGCAACGATTTTCCTCTTCTTCAAAGCGTAATTCACAAGAATTTTCTCATTGACAGCACACTCAAATTTTCCATCCTTCCATTCTTTGCCACTCATTAATTGAGGGGAGCTTGGACCACACAAACCACTGGAAAATAAACAATCAGCATATTGTCGGTCAACAGGAAACAAATTTTTCCAAGTGATGATCGTATTTCGTACTGCAGCCACACAAACCTCATTGATTGCATTGGATAAGGAAAACGTTGTGGGTTGTTTCGCTAAGTTCGGATAAGTTTTCTCTGCCTCTTCCTATTTACCATGGAGGGTATTGATAAAGCCATCCATTTTGGCTTCACAAATTTCCTTCAAGGAAGGATTTGAACCGTTAGGAGCTTCCCAAAAAGAACAGACAACATTGGCAAGGAAACGTCTACGCACAGGAAGAAATGGTTCGAGTTGTTGCTTGAATTCCTTTTCTGAAATCTGATTGAAAACCTTGTAGTTTTTGGAATGAAGTGTGAGGAAATTAAATGCTTCATCTGTAGTGGTCACAAAGGGTAATCCAATGATGATATTTCTTTCGGCTTTTTGCTCATTTTTTTCCAATGATGAATCAATAATAGCTTGAATGTCTGATTGAAGTCCTGTTCCGAGGTATACCTGTGCAATTGGGAGCTTCAGGTCTCCAAGATATTCTCCATACAAATTCGGAAATAATGTCAACAATGGTCGAAAATGGTAGTTAATGGATAAAGCTGGATCATTGGAAATAGCAAGTTGTTGACACTCATCCCTGACTATGATCAACTTTTGTTGATTTGTCCCCTCCAACAACTTTTTTGCCATCTCACCCACTTGTGCTGCAAGATCACGATATTTAAACTTGACAAGTTCCGCACAGTGATCTTCGAATATGATTGACATTGGTATGGTGTTTGAATTGGTATGAGAAATAATTAGATCCGTGTTATTGAGTTGATGTAGCCGCCTCATTTCAAAAGTCCACATTAGTCGAATGAGATCAGCAATCACAAGGTATTTCCTTAAATAAGACCAATATGAAATGTCATCAACCCTTTTGAGCCCCATGAAACTGACAAATTGAGACATAAAACTATATCTTTAACCTTCATGGGTTCCTCAGGAAGAATTGTCATTTGTACCTGCAAGAGTTAGATGCAACATCACCTTATCAGGTTTTAAAACGAATCCTGCATCCAGTCTCATTGCCTTCCAAAAAAAGGTTTCTGGGAATTTGAAGTCAAATTCTTTCAGCATTGTCATAGAAATAATGTTGGCTTGTGACATGGCTAAAAGCTTTCCAATACAATCGCGACTTCCAGCTGAAAATGGTAAGTATGAAAAACGGGATTTCCTATTGATATCTTCTTCTTGCCATCGATATGGATTCCATTCGAAGGCATTCTTCCAAACGTTTGGATCGTGATGAGCTCCATAAATGTTAATGTTGCAGTTGGTGCCTTTTGGAAGAAACACCTTTTCGTCATCGTTTCCAAAATACTCATCCTTCGTTAGCATACGATCAATGGTATATGCAGGAGGATAATGGCGCAAAGTTTCTTTCAAGCAGCAATCAATGAATGGATAATTGCGTGAGAATTCAAAAGAGTCCTGTGCAGTATGTGGATCAAAGGATTGGGCTTCTTTTTTGGCTTCTTGTAAAATGTGCTTATCCCTACCAAATTCGAAAAATAATGATGTCAACATGGCACTGGTTGTCTCATTTCCAGCCAAAAGAAAAGTTTGGGCCTGATCCTGAATCATATCATAATCAATGTGATCTGAGTTGGTCACAGCATGTTGCAAGCATTCCGCAACAATATTTGGCAATTTTTGAGGCTTTTCAAGATCCTGTCGATTTTTTTCGACGTATTTACGAATAATAGCACGAAGTTCCTTCAAATCCGATCGAAGTCTCCTTGCAGTGGGGGACAACCACTTGTAGACACCTCCATAGGCAATGGAACCAGAAAAATACGCTATAAAGTTGTTTGAAATATCGTTCCAAATATGGCCACCACGAATCATCT
>JAIUMW010000326.1 GCA_022565365.1 Oceanicaulis sp. | reverse complement strand
GTCGAGCACATTGGGAAGGCGCGCCTTGATCGAATTGACGTTCCAGCTGGCGACGGACAGGGTCATGGGCAAGGTTCCTGGGAGGGGCGAATGAGAGACGGTCTCGATGCGGTGACAGCACCGCGCATCACGGTCTTAGCAGTTGTCGCCATGGTGGTGGCAAGCCTTGTCGCCCTCGTGATCGGCTGGGCCGGGTTCCAGTTGTGGATCCCCAACGTCATCACCTTCTCCAATTTGCAGGCCGTCAGCACCAATCCCAATGTCGAGCAGGCGCTCTACATCTACCTGTCCGCCGGTCCGCTGATGGCGGGCGCCGGGCTGGTGCTGGGCTGGATCGCTTTCCTGATCTTCCGCAGCCCCGGCGCAGGCTGGCGCCTGACATTGTTCATCCCGCTGATCTGGGCGGTGAGCGTACTGGTCTATCTCGCCCTGGTCGCCACCGTGTGCGAGGGCCGATTCGCCTGCGGGCTCTAAGGCGTCAGGGCTGCGCCAGGGCCCTGGCGCACAGCGCGGGCTCCACATTGCCGCCCGACAGCACCACGACGCTTACGCCCCCCGACACATCGACCCGTCCCGCCAGCACGGCGGCCAGCGCCGCCGCGCCGCCCGGCTCCAGCACGATTTTCAGGTGCTCGAAGGCAAAGCGCATGGCGGCCAGCGCTTGCGTGTCGCTGATCACGGCCACGCCGGTCAGGCGTTTCTGATTGATCGCAAATGTCAGTTCGCCCGGGCGTTCGGACAGTAGCGCATCGCACAGAGAACCGCTGCGCCGCGCATTGCTCTCGCGCCGGCCCGAAGCCAGCGAGCGGGCGGTGTCGTCAAACCCCTCGGGCTCCACGCCCCAAACTTGCGTCTCCGGCGACAGCGCCCCGGCCGCCAGATTGATGCCGCCAATCAGCCCGCCCCCGCCGACGCCGCAGATCCGCCGGTCAGCGGTGAGGCCCTCTTCGCTCAGAGTCTCGAAAATCTCCAGCCCCGCCGTGCCCTGCCCCGCGATGCCGTCGGGATGGTCGAACGCCGGGATGATGGTGGCGCCTGTCTCAGCGCTGATTTCAGCGGCGATCGCCTCGCGGCTCTCGGTGTCGCGGTCATAGAGCCGCAGCTGCGCCCCGCGCGCGATCACGCCGCGCTGCTTGATGCCCGGCGCATCGGACGGCATGACGATGGTCGCAGACATGCCCAGCAGGCGCGCCGCCTCGGCGACCCCTTGAGCATGATTGCCGGATGAAAACGCCACGACGCCGCGCGCGCGCTCTTCCGCGTCCAGTTTGGACATGGCGCTCCAGGCGCCGCGAAACTTGAACGACCCGGTGCGCTGCAGGGGCTCGGCTTTCAGCAGAACCCGCCCCCCCGTCAGCACATCCAGCGCCGGACAGGACAGCAAGGGCGTCCGCACCGCATGGCCGGCAAGCCGCGCCGCGGCGGCGCGCACATCAGCGAAATCGGGGAGAGGTGAGTGAGTCATGGCCCTCTTCCACCCCATCTCCCTTCATCCCGCAAGCGGAATTCTGCGTCCAAGGGATTGCGCTTGCGGGCTGGTGCGCCTTTCATGGCGGCGAGCTCAAGTATGAGATGCGGCGCGCCAGGACTGGTGCGCCCGACACGCCACGGGGAGGAGACACCAATGCTGCGCGGTCAGATGATGGACCGTCCGCTCATGATAGCGGACATTCTCAAACATGCGGCCCTGAACCACGGCAAGCGCGAGATCGTCTCGCGCATGCCCGACACCGGTCAGGTCCACCGCTACGGCTATGCCGACTGCCACGCGCGCACCCAGCGACTGGCCAATGCGCTGACCGGGCCGCTTAAAGTGAAGTCCGGCGACCGCATCACCACCATCGCGTGGAACACCCACCGGCACATGGAGCTCTATTACGCCGTGTCCGGCGTGGGCGCGGTGATCCACACCGCCAATCCGCGCATGGGGCCCGAACAGCTCGCCTGGGTGATCAATCACGCCAAGGCCAAGCATGTCTTCTTCGACGTCACCTTTGCGCCGCTGGTCGACGCTGTCGCGGCCCATTGCAAGACGGTCAAAAGCTGGGTGGTGATGACCGGCACGGCCACCAAGCCGGAAATGAAAACCAAGACCCAAGTCTACG
Source organism: Oceanicaulis sp. (assembly GCA_022565365.1). Lineage (GTDB taxonomy): Bacteria > Pseudomonadota > Alphaproteobacteria > Caulobacterales > Maricaulaceae > Oceanicaulis. The sequence continues at coordinate 1,216 of JAIUMW010000326.1, read as the reverse complement.
AGACCCTGCTGGCCAACGCCGATCCGGTCTATGACTGGCCGAGCTTTGACGAAAACGCGGCCGCCGGGCTTTGCTACACGTCGGGCACCACGGGCGAGCCCAAGGGCGCGCTCTATTCGCACCGCTCCACCGTGCTGCACGCCATGGCGTGCCTGGCCGAGGACGTGATCGGGGGGGGATCGCGCGGCGTCATCATGCCGGTGGTGCCCATGTTCCACGTCAATGCCTGGGGCGTGCCCTATGCGGCGGCCATGGGCGGCGCCAAGCTGGTCATGCCCGGCGCGCAGCTTGACGGCGCCAGCCTGCAGGGCCTGATCGAAGCTGAAAGCGTCAGCCAGGTGCTGGGCGTGCCCACCGTATGGCTTGGCCTGCTGCAGTATCTGCGCGAGAGCGGCAAGCGAATCGATACCGTGCAGAACGTCCTGATGGGCGGTTCGGCCATGCCCGAAGCGCTCCTGCGCGCCTATGAGGGCGAGTATGGCGTGGACATGCAGCAAGGCTGGGGCATGACCGAGATGAGCCCGCTGGGCACGGTCGGCAAGCTTCTGCCCAAGCATGACGATCTCTCCGACGACGAGAAGGTCCGAATCAAGCTCAAGCAGGGCCGGCTGATCTTCGGCGTGGAAATGCGCGCCGTTGATGATGACGGCAATGTGCTGCCGCGCGACGGCCAGTCGTCCGGCCATATCCAGGTGCGCGGCCCCTGGATCATCGAAAGCTATTTCCGCGGCGCAGGTCCCGAAGCCTTCACCGATGACGGTTGGTTCCGCACCGGCGATGTCGGCTATCTCGATGAAGACGGCTACATGACCATCACCGACCGGTCGAAGGACGTGATCAAGTCCGGCGGCGAATGGATCAGCTCCATCGATCTGGAAAACGCCGCCATGGGCCATCCCGACGTGCTGATGGCCGCCGCTGTCGGCATGCCGCATCCCAAATGGCAGGAACGCCCGCTGCTGATCATCCAGCCGCGCCCCAACACCACGCCGACGGCTGAATCCATCCGCACCTACCTGGCCGAGCGGGTGCCCAAATGGTGGCTGCCCGAGGGCATCGAGTTCATCGAGGAAATGCCGCTCGGCGCCACCGGCAAAATCCTCAAGACCAAGCTGCGCGAGATGTTCAAGGACTATCAGTTCCCTGACGAATAGCGCGTGCCCGTCACAAGCGAACCCGGACACGGTAGCGGGGGGGGGGGGGGGGGCCCCCCCCC
>JAIUMW010000325.1 GCA_022565365.1 Oceanicaulis sp. | reverse complement strand
GCATGAGCAGATCGTCACCACTCTGCCCAAGGCCAAAGAGCTCAAGCCCATCATGGACAAGCTCATCACCCTGGCCAAGCGCGGGGATTTGCACGCGCGCCGTCAGGCGATCGCCAAGATCCGCAACAAGGATCAGGTGGCCAAGCTGTTCGCGACCCTGGGCCCGCGCTATCAGGAGCGCAATGGCGGCTATACCCGCGTGCTCAAGGCTGGTTTCCGCCACGGCGACAACGCCCCGCTGGCCGTGATCGAGCTGGTGGACCGCGATCCCGAGGCGAAAGGCGCTATTGACCGCGCCCGCATCGAAGAGGCCGGCGCCGAAAACTAGGCCGCGTTTCACACCACCGCATCCAACAAGGCCGTCCGGCGCAACCGGGCGGCCTTGTCGCGTTTGGGGGCGGGGGGAGCGGGAATGGGCCGACGACTTGTCCTCCCCCGCTTGCGGGGGATGAGGCGTCAAAGATCGATACGGGGTATCGATCGACACGCCGAATGGCAGCGAAGCGGACGGAGGGGGTGGCGCCCCTCACAAGTCTGGAGATGTGTGCTCTGCCGATCCCCCCTCGGCCCGACGGGCCACTCCCCCCGCAAGCGGGGGGAGAAAAAGCAGCGCCCTGGCCACATCCCCACCCCCACCGTGACTCATCCGCCACCTTTCTCGCCCTGTTCAGACGCAGCGGTATTTCCTAGAGCGGGGCGGCGCCTTGCGCGGCGCACATGAGGGACGGATGGACGAGGGATTGCTCCATGCTGAGATTATTGATGTCTGCGGGGCTGGTGCTGGCCGCCGGGCTGGGGGGCGCCTGCGCCGAGGACCGGATCGACAGGGCCGATGAGCCCGCGTCGCAAATCGCGCAAGACCCGGCGCCCGACGCCGCTGAGGACAGCCAGCCCGCGCCCGTCTTCGCGCCGGAGCGCGCCGCGCCCGGCAGCCGCGAGCAGATCCAGCTGTCTTTTGCGCCCGTGGTGCGCGAGGCCGCCCCGGCGGTGGTCAATGTGTATTCGCGCCGGGTGATCAATCAGCGCGCGCGCATGACCGGAGACCCGTTCTTTGACCGCTTTTTCGGCGGGCCGCAAACCCGCCGGCGCGAGGTCAATTCGCTGGGCTCGGGCGTGATCGTGGATCCGTCGGGCGTGATCGTCACCAATAATCACGTGGTCGCCGGCGCGCAGGATTTGCGCGTGGTGTTGTCAGACCGGCGCGAGTTCGCCGCCGAGCTTCTGCTGGCCGACGAGCGCACCGATCTCGCCGTCCTCAAGATCGACGCCGACGCGCCGCTTCCGGTCATGGCCATGGACATGAGCGGCGCGGCCGAGGTGGGCGATCTGGTGCTGGCCATCGGCAATCCGTTCGGGGTGGGCCAGACGGTTACCTCGGGCATCGTCTCGGCGCTGGCGCGCACCGCTGTGGGCATTACCGACTACGCCTTCTTCATCCAGACTGACGCCGCGGTGAACCCGGGCAATTCGGGCGGCGCGCTGGTGAACATGGCTGGCGAGCTGATCGGCGTGAACACCGCCATCTTCTCGCGCTCGGGCGGATCCCAGGGCATCGGCTTCGCCATCCCCGCCGAGATGGTGCGCACGGTGGTGGCGGCGGCCCGTGATGGCGGGCGTGTGGTGCGGCCCTGGTTGGGCGCCCGCCTGCAGGCGGTGACCAGCGAGCTGGCCCAGTCTTTCGGCCTCGACCGTCCGCAAGGCGCCGTGGTCGCCGAGCTGTGGCCGAACGGTGCGGCCGAGCGGGCCGGCCTGCAGCTGGGCGATGTGGTGCTGGCCGTGGATGGTCAGCTGGTCAATGACGAGAACGGCGCGCGCTTCCGCTTCGCCACCCGCACCATCGGCCAGGACGCCCGACTGAGCGTGCTGCGTGATGGCGAGGAGCTGACCCTCACCGTGCCCGCCGAAGCCGCTCCTGGCGAGCTGGAGGGCCAGCGCCTGAGTGTTGAGGGGGTCAACCCGCTCGCCGGCGCCGAGATGGTCCAGCTTTCGCCCGCCTTCAACGAGGAAAACGGCCTCGACCCGTTCGCGCGCGGCGTGCTGGTGTTTTCCGTGACGCCGCGCACCAATGCCGGCTTCATCGGCTTCCAGCCGGGCGACCGCATCCTCTCGCTGATGGGCGACGCGGTCGAGGACCTGGCCAGCCTGCGCCGCATACTGCGCCGCAATGACGGTGAAGCCCGCTGGCCCGTGGAGATCGAGCGCCGCGGCGACCGCATACGCAGAGAGGTGCGGCTGTAGGGGATTTCTGGGCGCTGTGGGGCTCTGGCTGCCCGCCTTCGCCAGCCCCTCACCCTGCCCTTCGCTCTTTCGATTGATCCCCCGGATCAATCTCGGACAGCTCAGCCCCCATGACTGGGGGAGAGGAGGCCCGGACACCGAGCAATTATCGTCAGGGCCAGGCGATGGCTCTTCAGACAAGAAACGCCCCGTTCAAACCCCACCCACCTCTCGAAAGGGAGGGGGTGGGTGAGGGGTGTGGCGCCGCGCTTTGACACGGTTCTCGTTGCGCCCTGACGCTACGCCTTGGCTCTGCCCGTTTGATCCGCGATAAATGGTCCGGACAAATGCCCGCAGCCCGTCAGGACACCTCATGACATTTCCCATGCAGCAAGTCGTGCTTCGCGCACCGCTCGATCATGTTCCGCAGGCGGGTGATTTCGCCCTGGTGGAGGCGCCGCGTCCCGACTGCCCCGAGGGCGGGGTGCTGGTGCGGCTGAGCCATGTGTCCATGGACCCGTATGTGGGCGCGCGTCTGCGCGGGCGGCATATGGGCGAGGCGGCGCCGGAACCGATGCGCGACGCGATCCCCGGCCATGGCGTGGGCGTGGTGGAAGAGAGCCGCTGCGCGATCCCTAAAGGCGCGATGGTGCACATGACGGGCGCGGGTTGGCGCGAGTACGCCCCGGCGCTGGAAAGCGAAGTCAGGGTGATCGCGCCGGGCGCTTTGCCGCCGTCGGCATTCCTCTCCGCGCTGGGCATGCCGGGCCTGACCGCCTGGGCGGGGATGACCCAGCTCGCCATAGTGACGCACGGCGATGTGGTGCTGATCGACGCGGCGGCGGGCGCGGTGGGCGGCGCGGCGGGCCAGATCGCCCGGGCGCGCGGCGCGGCCAGGGTGATCGGCATAGCGGGCGGGGCGGAGAAATGCGCGCTGGTGCGCGAGACCTATGGCTTTTACGCCTGCATTGACTACCGCGCCGAAGGCTGGCGCGACGCGTTGGCCGAGGCTGCGTCCGGCGGGATCAGCGTGCATTTTGAAAACGTGTCGAGCGAGATCCTGACCCTGGCCCTGACCCATATGAAACCCTATGGCCGCGCCGTGCTGT
>JAIUMW010000324.1 GCA_022565365.1 Oceanicaulis sp. | reverse complement strand
TTTTGTCTTCTCCCGCGCCCACTTTGGGTTTGCCCCGCTGTTAAAACCGGCGTCCGGGCCGCGTCCTCCGCGCCGGGGCCCCGGCGCGTATTTATTCAGAGAGCGAGACGTGGCTGACCGCATTCGCCCGCGCGGCCTCCTCCTCGAAATACAGCTCGTCCCAGCCTTTGTCCGAATACAGCCGGGTCTGATCGCCATAGTGCGGCGAGGTCGGATCTGTGGACTGGGAATAGCTCAGAAGGCCGCGCGAGCGCGGACCCTCATCGGTGAACTCCACCGCCATGATCCAGCTTGACCCGTGAAGGATGCGCTGCGAGCCCACACGCGGGCGCGGCGTCTCGGGAATGATCATGTTGAACACGCCCACGCCACGCGTGGCGCCATGGATTTCGATGCGCTCGTCCCCGCGCATCTCCGCCTGCACATCGCCAAGGCGCGCATCGGGCGCGATCCCCAGCACTTCAAGCTGACCAGCCGCCGTGCGCAGGGCCGCCAGCACCGCCGGGTCGGACACATCCAGCGTATGGGGCGTGCGCACAGGGTCCGCCGGATCGAAGGGCGCAATCCATTTCAGCCCGCCCGCCTCGACGAACTGGTTGAACAAAAGCACGCCGCGGCTGTCGCGATCCACGCGCATGTCCCAGCCCTCCAGCGCAGCGCATACCGCCTCCAACTCCGCTTCGCCCTCATTGCGGCACAGCCTGGCCAGATCATCGCGCACCAGCTCCCCGCCGTGATGGCGGTTGGAGAACATGGCGGCGGTCAGGGTATCGAGATCAAAGCCCGGCTCGCCCAGACCGTCAGTTCCTGCCAAACGCTGCTCGATCATGTCGATGGCCAGACGGGTGCGCAGGCTGCGCGCGCCGGTCTCGTCGCCATAGATCGGGCTGAAGCCGGTCATCGGCGCATCGGGCTGGCTCAGCCAGTGGCTGTCATTGCTCTGGGCGACCCAGTCCTCGCGGAAAATCTGCGGCGCGCGCGAGGGCCCGAACACGCCGGGCCGGGTGGAATCCTCATCACTTCCCCAGCGGCACTCAGACCGTGACGCGTCCAGAACCGGAATGCGCATGGATGCCCAGGCGCCGCGCGCCGCAGGCGTCACCGCGCAGGTCTCAATCAGCTCGGGCGTCACATGCGGGACCATGCCCATATCGCCGTGAAAGGCGAGACCGTCTGAATCAGCGGCGATGGTGTTGAACGCCGTCGCCTGATAGCGCCCCAGCGCCGCGTGCAGTTCGCTCACGTCGCGCGCGGCCCAAATGGCGAAATACTGGTCGATGACGCGCAGGCCCTCGCTGGGCGCCGCAAAGGCATAAGCGCGCTCGTCCGTCCACGGCATCTGGCCGCTGGCCGCCATCGGGCCGAACTCGGTGGCGTAGAGCGTGCGGGTGACCTCAGTGCGCTCGCCGTCCTCGCCCAGCACGTGCAAGGTCACGTCCTGGCGGGTCATGTCGCGATACTCGCCGTCGACCAGGTAGCGCGTGGAATCCTCAGGATCGAGCGTCAGCTCGAAATAGCCGAACCGGCGCGCGGTCGAGACCGTATGGCTCCACGCAATGTGATCGGTATGGCCGATGCCCGGAAACGGCGTGGTGATGAGACCGGCGCCCACCACGTTCAGTTCGCCGGGGATGATCAAATGGGAGCGGTAAAAGCGCAGCGCCCCGTTCCAGGGATAATGCGGATTGCCCAGCACTGCGCCGCGCCCCGACCGCGTCGCCTCACGGCCCAGCCCATAGGCGTTGCTGCCCATGGTCACATCATTCAGGTCCGGGTCCAGACGCGCCTCGGTGACCGCTTCGGGGGCCTCGGGCGGGGCGGCGTTGGCGATGGAGGCGATGGGATTACCGAACGGGGCGATCAGCGCATTCATCCACACCTCGGTCGCGGTGATCGGGCGCACCCAGTCCGCGCCCTGACAGCGCGGATCGGTAATGCCATCCACGCCGGTCTCGCCCAGGAAGCGGTTCACGCCCGCGGCGAACCCGTCCACGAAGGCGCGCGCCTCCACGCTGGGGGTGTCGACATGGTCAGCAGGCCCATGCAGATAAGCCTCCACCACCGCTTCGCCCCCGGCGGCGCGGTGAAACAGGTCCGAGGCGATATTGGCGTTCTGCGCCCCGGCGCCCAGATAGGCCGCGCGCTCGCCGCGCACCGTGATGATCCGGTCGGCAAGCTCGCAGATATTGTCCTGCGCCGCCGCATAGCCCAGCCCGTAGCCGAGCCCGCCATGATCGGCCGCAATGACATGCGGCACGCCATAGGCGCTGCGCAGCACTTCAGCTTCGTATTGCGGCCCGGACGCGTCGCCGCATCCCGCCAACATGACCAGCGCGGCGCTGGCCGCCAGAATCTTCAAACGCATATGACTGTCTCCCCGGATCATTTTGCCGGGAGCATACACGCCACGCGCCGCCCCGCCAGCGGGCGCGCCCACAAAAAGAATACGGCGCCCCGGACAACCCGGAGCGCCGCATCAGTCGGTTGGCCGAAACGGATCAGGCGAGATCGAAGCGGTCAGCGTTCATGACCTTGGTCCAGGCCGATACGAAGTCCTTCACGAATTTCTCCTTCGCGTCGTCCTGGGCGTAGACTTCCGAATAGGCGCGCAGGATGGAGTTCGAGCCGAACACCAGATCCACGCGGGTGGCCGTAAAGCGGGTCTTGCCCGACTTGCGCTCCACGATGTCATAGACATTGGCCCCCTTGGGAACCCAGCTATACGCCATGTCGGTCAGGTTCACGAAGAAGTCGGTCGTCAGAGCGCCTTCCCTGTCCGTGAACACGCCATGCTTCGTGCCGCCGTGATTGGCGCCGATGACGCGCATGCCACCCAGCAGGCAGGTCATCTCCGGCGCTGTCAGGCCCATAAGCTGGGCCCGGTCGAGCAACATTTCCTCGGGCTGAACCGCATAGTCCTTCTTGAGCCAGTTGCGGAAGCCATCGGCCAGCGGCTCCAGCACATCAAAGGAGTCCGCATCGGTCTGCTCGGCAGAGGCGTCGCCGCGGCCGGGGCTGAACGGCACGTTGATGGTGACGCCGGCGGCTTTCGCGGCCTGCTCCACACCCACACTACCGGCCAGCACGATCACGTCGGCCAGGCTCGCGCCGGAATCCCTGGCGATCGGCTCCAGCACGGACAGCACCTTGGCCAGACGGGCCGGCTCATTGCCTTCCCAGTCCTTTTGCGGGGCGAGGCGGATGCGCGCGCCATTGGCGCCGCCGCGCATGTCAGAGCCGCGGAAGGTCCGCGCTCTGTCCCAGTCGGTGGCGACCATGTCGGACACGGAAAGCCCGCTGGCGGCTATCTTCGCCTTGACGGCGTTCACATCGTAC
>JAIUMW010000323.1 GCA_022565365.1 Oceanicaulis sp. | reverse complement strand
GTAGAACCGTTCTGCCGAGATACCGCCTGCCAGACCGGCTCCAAGTGCAAGTAAGCTGAGTGCAACGTAGCGTCCGCTCATCGCGTTCTCCCAGTCGGTTCATGGAACCGAACCGATAATAAAGATCAAATAAATGCCCGATGGCCCAGAAGGGGCATCGCGCAACACAAGATTTGATCACCCATATTTGGGAGGCTTGCGCAGCAGCGCAGGATCGATCCCGCCGCTGGTAACATGCTTATGGGGCGTGGCCGTTGCGATAAATATGTGACTATTCAATGACATGTGACTGATGCTATATGGCATTGTGCAATAACATGTCATGCTGGCGCAATCCTCTGCGCTTCCACCATGTCCCATTCGGTCGCCATCCATATTGCATGGATCATGACTGGTGTCGGCCATTGTCTCGCACATGCTCTGTACAGCGCATCCACCGGCTCCCTCAATTGTCATAGCAACTGACATTTGCGGGGCGAGTAAACCCACCACAGCACTTAACAACAGCATCTGCCGCAGAAGCGCGTAAAGACGATATGGCAAGCAAAGCAACATTTAATCTGCATACGCCTGCCCGGCAAAACTGCAAATCACAAAAGCAACAGAGAGTCTTTCACGCCTTCGTCGATGTTACGGATTCGGGCACTGCAGCCCCACAACCATGGCTGACCAACAATGAAAAACCAGGTCGACGCGGGCTTGAGCCGCCGGGCGGAACGCCACGCATGGCGCAAAAATCACCTCGCAACCTCCCCAACCAATACCCCATACCGAGGCGAATGCATGTTTTGTCATGATCCCTCAATCATGCGACACAGGTCGGATGCGTGAAACTGCCAGTTCTCACTCGTGGGCGGACACCGAAAGATCAGTTTGCGTGATCCGCTGTGAAGCGAAAGAGCCAAGGCGCGTAATTGCCGTTCGGCTTTTCTCGCCTCAGCTTTAAGTCGCAGGTGTAAAGCGCCTCGAACTCGGCATCGAGACTGGCGAGCGCGTCGTTGACCACCTGCCGGATCTTGCGCAGCGAATGCCGCGCAGGGATGCGCTCTTCCAGATCGACATAGCTGAACAGCGAGACGCTCGTCTCGTCCGTCCCGCGCATCATCACCTCCAAAGTTGCCGCACAGAATGAATCATGTTCTCAAATCGCTGTCGAGGTAGGACTATTTCAGCAGCCTGTTCTAAGGGCTGACGCGGGTCAAAAGTGTGGTCACTCTAACGCGACTGCGTTCGATCTTTGTGATTGGATTTCGCAAATATGTTTAGGCCAAGTAGGCTTTATGTAATTTAGGATGGACTTGATCTCTTGGTCGGACAAAACAGAGCTAAAACCTGGCATGCCGGACGTGAAAGCCACACCCATATCATCAAGAACTGCTTGACCTCCGCGCGTGATGTAGTTGGTCAGCATCGCGGCGTCATGGTGCCAGGTGTGACCAGTCTCATCATGTGGTGGCGCGGGGTACAGGCCGTTGGCACCGACATTGCGCCAGTCTGCCTGTCCCTCCAGATCTACGCCGTGGCAGGCTTCACAATGATCCAGATAAAGCTCGCGGGCAAGTTCGGTTTCTGGCCCAGATGTATGTTCGAAAGCTACTGCCGCCAAAGGCAATTGTGCGAACAAGCCCACCAGAAGGTTAACCAAGAACGGCCATGTCGACCCGCATTTTATGGGCGATCGGAACGCCTGCATTCGCCGACATACAGTGATCATCGAAAGAAGATGAATTTCACGAGGGATAAAATAGCGAGCAGAACCAGCACCGCAAGCAAGAGGCCGAAAAGCCCCATTGCCCACATCATGCTGTCGTTCATCACTACTCTGATCTCCACCGAGTTCCAAGTGGTTCCTCGTCTTCGTGGTCATTCACGGCCATATGCGCTAGGACTGATCCCAATCCGAGCGATGCCACGATCTAGTCGTTGATTTCGTCAAGCTTGTCGAGAGCGGCCATTTTCACATATCTGGCATAAGAGCATATGACTTCATTGCCCTAATCTTTTAGCCCTCTCAGCCATCCTGACCACCTGTGCACTGGCCGTCACAGCAGCGCTCCGCACCACAGCAGGCGCCTGCACCGTCCCGCGCCCGATAGTTTCTCCTGTTGTCAGCGCTCCGATTCGCGCCCTGCCTTGAACACCTGACGTGTTCACCAGGCCGCGCAGCACCCCAGCCGATCCGCTGACGATAGCTGGCGCCGCAGCCACCATCAGGTTCCCAGAGATACCCCGGACGATCAGGGGTGTTGCTGCGACGAAGCCCTTCGCCAGGAAGACCATCACGAAAAACGGGACTAGTGAGCCGATATTGGTGGCTGAGTTCGGATCACCGAGCTGGGCCAGGAGCGAGTTCGCCATGCCGACGACGCTCGAAAACATGGCGGCGATGACGATGGGGTAGAAGGCGTAGCTGATCGTGGTCGAGAACCATCTGTGGAAGAAATCCTTGGTCGCATCGAAGAGCGACAGCGCAATCATGATCGGCGCGAGGCCGAGCATCAGGGTCAGCATCATCTTGGCGAAGATGAGGACGATGCCAGTCATGAAGCCAAGCAGGCTCAACATGACAAGGCCGATGCCGCCGAGGATCGCGCCGGTCATCCAGTTCAGGTTGTTGCCGATCGCGTTCAGATATTGGCTGAACTCTGTGATCAACCGGTCGAACTCGCCTGCAAAGTATGTGGCTCCTGCCCCGCCGCCGCCAACAGAGGAGATCAGCGCCCCGGCGATGTAGTCGAGCCCGCCGATCACGGCATCGGCCACAGCGTTGAAGTTGGCCCAGTTGAAGGCAAAGAGCCCTATCAATATCAGCTTTATCAGGTACCAGAAGAAGCTGGCCCCATCCATGCTTCGGAACTGAAAGGCCATGTTGATGCAAACGCCGATCAGCGAAAGCGTGACCATCAGCAGGATGATCGTGCCGGTATTGCTTGCCACCGCCCCGAACTGGGACTCGGCCGCATCGGCAAGGAAACCGTCAGCGGGTCCAACCATCCAGCTGACGATGCTCATTACCAGTTGCCTTGCGTTTCGCAGATATCCTGAACGTCGCGGGTGATCTGGTTCTGTTCGTTACGGAGGGCCAATTGGGCTTGAGTATGCTCCGCCTGCGTACTTGTCGCGAACCGTTCCTCGTACTCGGCCGAGGCGGCATCCCATGACGGGAAGCGGACATCACAGCCGCAGTCGCCAGTTTCCTTGATCGCCTCCCAGGACCGCAACTCGTAGAGCCGCATCCACGTCAGCGCTTTGTAGGCCTCACGCGGGGGAACCTCGTCCATCCATGTCGGCCGGGCGGGCCGGTCGTTGCAGATCCGGTACTGCTGGGGCGACATGGTCACGGTGAGATC
>JAIUMW010000322.1 GCA_022565365.1 Oceanicaulis sp. | reverse complement strand
TCAAGGGCAAGCAGGGCCGGTTCCGCCAGAACCTGCTGGGCAAGCGCGTCGACTATTCGGGCCGCTCTGTGAGCGTGGTGGGTCCCGAACTCAAGCTGCACGAGTGCGGCCTGCCCAAGAAAATGGCGCTGGAGCTGTTCAAGCCGTTTATCTATGCGCGCCTGGACGCCAAGGGCCTGTCGGGCACCGTCAAGCAGTCGAAAAAGCTGGTCGAGAAAGAGCGCCCCGAAGTGTGGGACGTGCTCGACGAGGTGATCCGCGAGCACCCGGTCATGCTCAACCGGGCGCCGACGCTGCACCGTCTGGGCATCCAGGCGTTCGAGCCCAAGCTGATCGAGGGCAAGGCCATCCAGCTTCACCCGCTGGTGTGCGCCGCGTTCAACGCCGACTTTGACGGCGACCAGATGGCCGTGCACGTGCCGCTGAGCCTTGAGGCCCAGCTGGAAGCGCGCGTGCTGATGATGTCGACCAACAACATCCTGTCGCCCGCCAACGGCAAGCCGATCATTGTGCCGTCGCAGGATATCGTGCTGGGCCTGTACTATCTGTCCATCGTCAAGGACGGCGAGCCGGGCGAAGGCATGGCGTTCGCCACCATGGGCGAGATCGAGGCGGCGCTGGACAACGGGACGGTGTCGCTGCACTCGAAGATCAAGGCGCGCTACGCCTATATCGACGCCGAGGGCAATGAAGTCACCAAGGTGATCGAGACCACGCCGGGCCGGATGAAAATCCTCGAGCACATGCCCCGTCACCGCCTGCTCGGGCCGCGCCTGCTCGACGAGCTGCTGACCAAAAAGGCCATCGGCACGATGATTGACGAGGTCTATCGTCACACCGGCCAGAAGGCGACGGTCATCTTCTGTGACCGCATCATGCAGCTCGGCTTCCGCGAAGCGGCCCGGGCGGGCATTTCGTTCGGCAAGGACGACATGCTGATCCCGGCGGCCAAGGCCATTCTGGTGGGCGAGACCCGCACGCTGGTCGGCGAGTACGAGCAGCAATATGTGGACGGCCTGATCACCAAGGGCGAGAAGTACAACAAGGTCGTGGACGCCTGGGCCAAGTGCACCGACAAGGTCGCCGACGCCATGATGGAGGAGATCTCTGATCCGTCCAAGGGCGTGATCGGCGAGGTCAACTCGGTCTACATGATGGCGCACTCGGGCGCGCGCGGCTCGAAGAACCAGATGAAGCAGCTGGCCGGCAGGCGCGGCCTGATGGCCCGTCCCGATGGCTCGATCATCGAGACGCCGATCATCTCCAACTTCAAGGAGGGGCTGACGGTTCTGGAATACTTCAACTCCACTCACGGCGCCCGTAAAGGCCTGGCCGACACGGCGCTGAAAACCGCCAACTCCGGCTATCTGACCCGGCGCCTGGTGGACGTGGCCCAGGACTGCATCATCACCGAGGCCGATTGCGGCACCTCGCAAGGCATCAAGCTGACCGCGGTGATCGAGGGCGGCGAAGTGTCTGTGTCGCTGGGCGCGCGCCTTCTGGGCCGCACCACGGCTGAGGACATCAAGAATCCGTCCACCGGCGAGGTCATCGCGCCCGCCGACACCTATCTGGACGAGGATCTGTGCGCGGCCATCGAAGAGGCCGGCGTGACGGCGGTGAAGGCGCGTTCGCCGCTTACCTGCGAAACGCGGGTGGGCGTGTGCGCGGCCTGTTATGGCCGTGACCTGGCGCGCGGCACGAAGGTGAATATGGGCGAGGCGATCGGTGTGATCGCGGCCCAGTCCATCGGCGAGCCGGGCACCCAGCTGACCATGCGCACCTTCCACATCGGCGGCACGGCGCAGGTCTCCGAACAGTCCTTCATCGAAGCCAGCCACGACGGCAAGATGACCTTCACCGAGCGGTCCACCGTGAAGACCGCCGAAGGCGACTTCATCGTGATGACGCGCAATATGCAGATCGCGGTGACCGGGCCGGACGGCCAGGAGATGGAAAGCTACAAGCTGCCGTATGGCGCGCGTCTGCGCGTGGATGCGGGCAAGGGCGTCAAGCGCGGCGACCGTCTGGCCGAGTGGGACCCTTACACCATGCCGATCGTCACCGAGGTGGCCGGCAAGGTGAAGTTCATCGACGCTGTTGACGGCCTGTCGGTCAAGGACGACACGGACGAAGCCACCGGCATCGCCTCGAAAGTGGTGATTGACTGGCGCGGCACGGGCGCGAAGTCGAAAGACATCCAGCCGGCCGTGGTGGTCACCGACGACAAGGGTGAACCGGTCAAGCTGCCCAACGGGCAGACGGCCAACTACCTGCTGGCGGGGGGGGCGATCCTGTCGATCCAGGACGGGGACGAGGTGCGCCCCGGCGACGTGCTGGCGCGTATCCCGACCGAAGGCGCCAAGACGCGCGACATCACCGGCGGTCTGCCGCGGGTGGCCGAGCTGTTCGAGGCCCGCCGTCCCAAGGACCACGCCATCATCGCCGAAATGACTGGCCGTGTGGAGTTCGGGCGCGACTACAAGAACAAGCGCCGCATCTCCATCACGCCCGAAGGCGAGGGCGCCGAGCCGGTGGAATACCTGGTGCCCAAGGGCAAGCACCTGTCGGTTCAGGAAGGCGACGTCATCCAGCGTGGCGAGTACCTGATCGACGGCAACCCGGCGCCCCACGACATCCTGCGCATCATGGGTGTCGAGGCGCTGGCCAGCTATCTGGTGAACGAGATCCAGGAGGTCTACCGCCTGCAGGGCGTGCCGATCAACGACAAGCATATCGAAGTGATCGTGCGCCAGATGCTGCAGAAGGTGGAGGTCATCGAGGCGGGCGATTCGGGCTATCTGGCCGGAGAGCACGTCGACAAGATCGAGTTCATTGAGAGCAATGAGCGCCTGCAGAAAGCGAAGAAGAAGCTGGCCACGGGCGAGTCGGTGTTGCTGGGCATCACCAAGGCGAGCCTGCAGACCCGCTCCTTCATCTCCGCAGCCTCCTTCCAGGAGACCACGCGCGTGCTGACCGAAGCCGCCATCCAGGGCAAGGTCGACATGCTCGAGGGCCTGAAAGAGAACGTCATTGTCGGGCGTCTGATCCCGGCCGGGACGGGTGGGACCATGCGCCAGTACCAGGTCAATGCCGACAAGCGTGACCGCGTCCGCATCGCCGAACAGGAAGCCGCCGCGGAAGCGGAAGCTGAAGCCGAAGCCCTGCCGGCGGAGATCGCCGACGCGGCGGAGGCCGAGGCCTCCAGCGAGGCCTGACAACACGGCTTTCGCCGTTGAATGACCGGGGGCGCCCCCCCACCCAGGGCCTCCGGGCGCCCCCAGTGAAATCGGGGCCCCCCCCCCCCGTTAAAATAAACCTGCGGGGGGGGTTGGCGGGCGCGGGGGGGGGTGGGTGGTGCGC
>JAIUMW010000321.1 GCA_022565365.1 Oceanicaulis sp. | reverse complement strand
CATACTCTCCTGGCGTAAATGGCTTGAATGTGTTGTAAGATGGTTCTCCGAATACATTACTGAACATCCCTGGAGGACAAGATAAACAGTTTTCAGAAGAGTTGCTAGTTGGTGTTGAGCCCCAAGTACCTCTTGGACATGGTAAACAAGATGCAAAAGATTTTCCTCCATAGTCCTCTGAAAAGTAGCCATATCCACATGCTTCACATTCTGAATTGGCTGTGTTTGGACCAAATGTTCCAGCACTGCAAAGTATGCATGATGATTGACCAATCGCTGCTTTTTGAGGTTGGTAGTACCCAGTTCCACAAGGAATGCAGTTTTTCTCCGAGAATGGTTCAATTTCTTCAAAGTAAGTTCCTTCAGGACATGGAACACATTCGAACGATGAAGAGGGAAGGTATCCATCTTCGCAGTATACACAATCATTCAATGATCCAGACCCTCTTTGCATTGTAACTGCTCCATCTGGACACTGAATACAATCGGATGATGAATTCGATCCGCGAAAAGGAAGATAACTACCTCGAGGACAGCTTCTGCATGTCGAAGAGCCTGGTACTAAAGAAAACGTCCCTTCTGGACACTTGAGACATGTACTAAAATCCGTTGCTCCAGATTCAAAGGAATATGTTCCTTCAGGACAAAAGTCACAAGACAAAGCTCCAGAGTTTGGCTGGAAAGTACCTGGTACACAAGGGAAACAGTCGAAAATCGATGTTGCAC
The DNA here is from genome assembly GCA_022565365.1 of Oceanicaulis sp. GTDB lineage: Bacteria > Pseudomonadota > Alphaproteobacteria > Caulobacterales > Maricaulaceae > Oceanicaulis. Next base: position 2,646 of record JAIUMW010000321.1, on the reverse strand, counting down.
CATCAATCGAATTCGACGTCCCGGTTGGACACAGCTTACAAGTTGATGAGGTGGTTGCACCAACTGACTCAGAGTACGTCCCCTTTCGACAGAAATTTGGCATAGTCATTGCTTCTGAATTGCAAAATGCACCTTCAGGACATTCACTACATGTACGAGAGCCTAAGCTTCTAGAAAAAGAGCCTTTGGGACAATTCTGACAATCTTCTTTTGAAGAAGATCCTCTTCTCACTCCAAACGTACCTCTTTCACAAGGTGAGCACGCTGTATTTTTTTCACCTTCAGCGTACGATCCTTGACGACACAATGTACACTTGGATGATGCAAACTCATTGCTGAAAGACCCTGGTGGACAATCAGTGCATGATCCAGATTGAAAATGAGAAAAAGTGCCTGGTGGACATGGCAAGCATTCTGTCGAGCCTTCAAGTGAAAAAAATCCAGAATCACAAGGTAAACAGGATGGATTCAACCCAGAACCATTATTGTTCCAATACGTACCAGCTGGGCATTTCAAACACTCACTCGACCCTGGGTTGTCAGATATTGTTCCTATTGGACACGTAGAACAGTTTAGTACAGAAAAGGCTGCATATCTTGGTTGGAAAGTGCCGATCGCGCATGGTGAGCATATGTCTTTGTCTTGAAATGTGCCAGGTGGACATGCTGTGCAGTTTGTAGTACTTGCAATGTACCCAAGAGGGCAATCCAATCCACAGTCGCTTACAGATGATGATCCTGGTGCACTTACTCCTATTGGACACAATTGGCACTCAGTTGACCCTTTGACATCTGAAAACGTTCCACTAGGACACAAAAAGCAATGTGATGTTGAATATGAATGTGAGTAAGTTCCCAAAGGGCATTGTAAACATGATGTAGATCCATTGGTGTTTGAATATGTTCCTGGAGGACACGCAATGCATTCATCTATTGAAGTACTTCCAAATTGGGTGTTGAATGTTCCGAGAGGACAAGTCTTGCATTCAGAAAAAGAACCATCACTCCACGTTCCTGGAAAACATTCAATACAGTCGCCACCTTTTTCTGGTTTGAATAATCCTAAGGGACATTCAGTGCAATCTGATACAGATGTCGACCCGTGCAATTCGTGAAAAGTGTCAAATGGACATGGCTTACAATGGTCCATTCCATATTCATCGCTGTAGGTGTTGGGCCCACATATTTTTGCAGTGTCTTCTGAGCAATGATGTCCTTTTGGACACAGTTTGCATTCGTCATCAACCATATAAGTTGTGTTGTCACATGATACCACATTGATAGCAGAAAAGGTCTCACAAGCTCGACAAAAAGTACTCGAGTTTGAAGTACATCTAGATCTTGGGCATACTTTACAATCTTCTCTTCCATATTCGTCTGAATATTTGGAACCTGTACATTGAATTCGATTGAAACCATCTGGGCATTCAAAACCAATGGGGCATTCAATGTGTAGCCGCTCATCATTCTTTTCAACATAAAAACCAGGATGGCTTTTCACAAGTTGATTGTTGATACAAAAGTAACCTTCAGGGCATTTCTGACATTCTGGAGGGTTGATGGTTTGATTCAAAAACTCATGATCACGACATTTGTAACGATGAATACCATCAGGACACACTTCTCTGTAACTACACTTGATACAGAGTGTGTTGTCACCATTGGTGTACGAACCTTCACTGCATATTTTACAATATTGCAATCCAGACGAATCTGAGTACTCTGATCCATTACATTTCGACAGAGTACTGTTGTTGCATGCAAATCCGACTGGACACTCGTGACATGCAAAATGGTCCATATATTTGTCGTATTCAGGGACATATGCATTGAATACTCCAATAAAGTAACCACGTGGACAATACCCACATTGCATAGATCCATTCATTGGAGTGAGTGGATAGGTGGGGTAATGGAGACAATCAATTTTCTCCTGATTTTTGCAAGCATGATAATGAGGACATTCATAGCAAACATTCTTTGCTGAACCAGCTGCTTCTGCTACCGTTCCTGCATCCGAAAAATATCCATCTGGACAAGGTAAGCAATCATGTGGAGAGCCATAAAAACCAGATTGACAATGGCAAACTTCAGGTGACAAACATTGGCCATGTGTTGAACACACTGAATCATTTGAAGAAACGATTCCATCACATACAGGGAATTGGCAAAAATCACCCACATAATCTGTTTCACATTCACAACTGCCAGGAGATGCACAATCACCATGTGAAGAGCATACTTCACTATTTGAACTTTCAATTCCAAAGCAATTCATCAGCCCTAGCCTGTCGTCCGTGGTATTATCTCCTAGTTGGCCATTCCCATTCAATCCAACAGAAACAAACTCACCATCATCAAACAAAAACAAAGAATGATAAAATCATTAGACAACAGACTTTACAGTGGAAGGATAAACGGCTCCAACAGGTAGAATGTGCACTGGTGAAAGTCTTGATGTTGTTGTACCGTCTCCAAGTTGGCCATGCCCATTCCACCCAACACTGAACACCTCACCATCATCAGAGAGAAACAAAGAATGACTATCTCCTGCAGATACTTGAACAATGGTGACATTATGCAACACACCACTTGAATCTACAGCTACTGGTGAATGTCTTTGTTGTGTTGTACCGTCTCCAAGTT
>JAIUMW010000320.1 GCA_022565365.1 Oceanicaulis sp. | reverse complement strand
TCTATAATCTGTGGGACATCAGACGCATCAAGGACCCTTCATGACCGTCAACCAACGCACCGCCAAACTGACCCTGCGCAACGCCACGCTGGAGGATGTGGACGCGATCCTGGGCCTGCAGGCGCGCGCCTATCCGTCCATGACGCCCGATCCGCCCTCGATGATCCGCGGCCAGATCTCCGCCTTCCCCGAAGGCCAGTTCATCGTGGAGTTCGATGGCGAGGTGGTGGGCTGGTGCGCAAGCTTCATCATTGATGAGGCCGCCGCCTTCGGCCCCCATGACTGGGCGGGCATTACGGGCGGCGGTTTCGCCGCGCGCCACGATCCCGACGGCGAGTGGGTCTATGGCATGGAGGTAGCGGTCGACCCGTCCCGGCGCCGGCTGCGCATTGGCGAGCGGCTCTATGTGGCGCGCCATGCCTTGTGCGAGGACTGGGGCCTCAAGGGCGTGGTGTTTGGCGGGCGGCTGTCCGGCTACAAGCGCAAGCGGCGCCTCTATGACACGCCCGAAGCCTATCTGGCGGCCATCGAGGCGCGCGAGCTGCGCGATGGCGTGCTGAATTTCCAGATGCGCATGGGCTATGAGCCCGCGGGCGTGCTGCACAATTACTATCCCGAAGACACGGACGCGGGCGGTCACGCCGCCCTGATGGTGTGGCGCAACCCGTCCTATGCCGAAGGCCAGGAGCCCGGCCGCCTGCCCTCGCCCAACACGGTGCGCGTTGCGGCGGTGCAGCTCAAAACCCGCGCGGTGGAGAGCGTCGCCGAGTTTGAACGCATGGTGGAGTTCTTCGTCGACACCTGCGCCGAATATGACGCCGATTTCTGCGTCTTCCCTGAAATGTTCACCGTGCCCCTGCTGGCGCTCGAAAAGCGCAAGCTGAACGCAGAAGACTCCATCGCCACGCTGACGCGCCACACCAAGCGCTTCGTCAATTTCATGAGCGCGCTGGCCGTGCGCTACAATATCAACATCATTGGCGGCTCCCACCCCACCGAGACCGATGACGGGGATATCCAGAACGTCGCCTATGTCTTCCTGCGCGACGGCTCGATCCATACCCAGGAGAAGATCCACCCCACGCCCAATGAGCGCTTCTGGTGGAATATCAAGGGCGGCGACACGGTGGCGGCCATCCCCACCGATTGCGGGCCCATCGGGGTGCTGATCTGTTATGACAGCGAGTTCCCCGAGCTCGCCCGGCGCCTGGCCGATGAAGGCGCGAAAATCATCTTCGTGCCCTACGCCACCGATGACCGGCCGGGCCATTTGCGGGTGCGCTATTGCGCCCATGCCCGCGCCATCGAGAACCAGCTCTATCTCGTCACCGCCGGCAAGGTGGGCAATCTGCCAGGCGTGGCGAACATGGACGTGAACTACGCCCAGTCGGCCATCATCACGCCCTGCGACTTCCCCTTCGCCCGCGACGGCCTGGCCGCCGAAGCCAGCGAAAACGTGGAAACCATCGCCGTGGCCGACCTGCACATGGATTCCCTGGCCGAAGCGCGCCGTTCCGGCACGGTGAGGAATTTGCGCGACCGGCGGTTTGATCTCTACCGGATTGTCTGGACGGACAGGGGGTAGGCGGGGGAATCATCCCTGCCCCCCCTTGATGGAGAGGCAGGGAGGCGAATCTTCAACGCCGATTGATAGTCTGGCGCTTTCAGCGCGCCGCAGGCTGCAACACCAGCTCGGAGCGCGCGCCGGCGTTTATCGCCTCATCGCTGAACCACCAGTATGTAGCCGGGTCCTCCCGCATCCAGTCATCGGTCTGATCGGATAGATGGGGGCTGAAAGTCCGGCCGACGGCGCCGCCCGGCAGGACCGCGCGTATCTTGTCAGGGTCATTGAGATCGGCGGTCATGCGCAAGGAGGCGGCCCACTGGGGGCCGAACGGCTGGTGATACGGGTAAAGGGCGCGCAGAAGCGTTTCACCGGAACCCGGCATGGGCACGCTGCGGTTTCCGGTCAGCCGCCCGGCCAGACCGTCCCTCCTCAACGGGCCTTGAAAGCGGATGCGATGGACGTCGCCCCAGCGCCAGTTGGTCTGATCGGATCCATAGGCGTTCGTCAGCCGTTCAAGCGCTGCGCCGCCCGCCAGGCGGATCAAATCGGTCAGCGTCTCGGTCTGGGGCGTTGAGACATCATCAAACCAGTCCGAGCGGCCGTCTTGCACCATGGCGTCAAAGCGCTCCTGCCAGATGTACCAGTTGGAGAGGTACGCGGCTGCGAGATCAGGGCCCAGCTCATCTTCGAAGGTGAGCCGCGCCAGCTGCCTGACAGTCTCCTGGAAAAGCGTCGGCTCGATGGCGTGTTGATCATCATGGTGGTTCCACGCGCTCAGTGCGTCTCCCAGCGCCTGCAATTCTGCGTCTTCGGCCGTGACGAGGGCGCGCGCAAAGATCGGGGCGAGGTCTCGCGCAAAGAGGTTCAGCGTGTCGTACTGAGCCGCCCATGCCGCCTGCGCCGTCACCTGCGGCGCCTCGAACAGCTCCTGCATGCGCCGGTAGCGATAGGTCGGAGACGCGTACGTCGTGTACACGTAAGGAAATCTGCCCCGGCGGGGTTGTTGTTGGCGCTGCCGGTCCACCCGCGCTCCGGATCGAGCTCACCCGGCATCTGCTCAGGCGGGATCGGTCCGGCCCAGTTGTCGATTCCGTCGGTCACCGGAAACGGGGCCATGCCGTCACCGCGCAGGCGGATGGGGGCTGCGCCGCTGGCCCGTCTCGCGATGCGCCCGGACGTATCGCCTACTACGAAATTCAGGGAGACAATCCGTATGGTGTTGATCGCTGCGAGCGCGTCATCGACATTCTGAGCCGCCATAAGGGCGTCGATGCCCAGTTCGGGGCTCATATACTCGGCGGCCGCCCAGCGCATGGTCAGCACCACCTCGTCCTGTGCATCGTGATCGTGGTGCGTCACGACAGGACCGCGCCGCGTAAACCGCACCGGCAAGACTTCCTCGCGGAACCCCGTTTCGGTGGAGTCATCCCTGATGCGGATGGTCTCGACGATTGTCTCGAACGCTACGGAGCGCTCACCCTCCAGGTACCGGTTCGGATCAGCCGGATCGATGGTCTCGACATAGAGGTCCACCGTATCGGCGTAGGCGTTGGTGACGCCGAACGCGACATGCGCATTGCGTCCGATCACCACTCCGGGCAGACCCGCGCTCACCCCGACAACGCGCATCTCGGGCGTGATAAGCCCCACAGGATGCCAGGGGCCGGGCAGGATGCGGCTATCAAGGTGGGGGTCATTGGTGACGATGGCGGCCGTCGCGCCCGCCTTGGGTCCGCTTATGGCCCAGTTGTTGCTGCCTCCGGCGCCGCTGGCGCTCCACCCGCCTGACGCCCAGCCCGCCGCGGGCGCGGTTC
>JAIUMW010000319.1 GCA_022565365.1 Oceanicaulis sp. | reverse complement strand
CTTCGTTGAAATGTTTGTCGGCGTCGGCGCCAGCCGCGTGCGCGACATGTTCGAGCAGGCCAAGAAGAACGCGCCGTGCATCATCTTCATCGACGAGATCGACGCTGTGGGCCGCTCGCGCGGCGGCGGCATGGGCGGCGGCAATGACGAGCGCGAACAGACCCTCAACCAGCTGCTGGTGGAGATGGACGGGTTCGAAGCCAATGAAGGCATCATCATCATCGCGGCGACCAACCGGGCTGACGTGCTGGACAAGGCGCTGCTGCGTCCGGGCCGTTTCGACCGCCAGGTCCATGTGCCCAATCCGGACGTCACGGGCCGTGAGAAAATCCTGAAAGTGCATATGCGTGAAGTGCCCCTGGCCAGCGATGTGGACGCCAAGACCATTGCGCGCGGCACGCCGGGCTTCTCCGGCGCGGATCTGGCCAATCTGGTCAACGAGGCCGCCCTTCTGGCCGCACGCCGCAACAAGCGCATTGTCGGCATGACAGAGCTGGAAGACGCCAAGGACAAGGTCATGATGGGCCCGGAGCGCCGCTCCATGGTGCTCACCGACGACCAGAAGGAAAAAACCGCCTATCACGAGGCCGGCCACGCCATTGTCGGCCTGACCCTGCCGCTGTGCGATCCTGTCTACAAGGCGACGATCATCCCGCGCGGCGGCGCGCTGGGCATGGTGGTGTCTCTGCCTGAAATGGACCGGCTCAACTGGCACAAGGACGAGTGCGAGCAGAAACTGGCCATGACCATGGCCGGCAAGGCCGCCGAAGTCCTGAAATACGGCCCCGAGCACGTGTCCAACGGTCCGGCCGGCGACATCCAGCAGGCCAGCGCCCTGGCCCGCGCCATGGTGCTGCGCTGGGGCATGTCGGAGAAGATCGGCAATATCGATTACTCCGAAGCCCACGAAGGCTATACCGGGCAGGCAGGCGGTTTCTCCGTCTCGGCCGACACCAAGCGGGTGATCGAGGAAGAGGTCAAACGCCTCATCGAAGACGCCTATGCCCGCGCGGTCTCGATCCTCGAGGACAAGCGCGAGGACTGGGAGCGTCTGGCCCAGGGTCTGCTTGAATACGAGACCCTGACGGGCGCCGAGATCACCAATCTGCTCAAGGGCGAACCGCCGGTGCGCGATGCCAGCGTGCCGCCCAAGGCCGATGACAAGACCCCGCCCGCCGGTGCGGTGCCGGAAGTCGACGAGGACGAGGACGAGATTACCGCCCCCGGCGGGCTCGGCCCCAGGCCCGGCCTCGCCTGAGGCGCCCTTGTGCGCACCATGATAGGGCCCGCGCCATCCCGGCGCGGGCCTTTTTCATTGCCTCACAGCCCTGATCGCGCTTCAAACGCACCTATGCTCATCCCGCTCGCCCCCCGCTCTCCCGCCCGCCCTCTGGTGATGGGCGTGGTCAATGTCACGCCCGACCGCTTTTCAGACGGCGGCCGCTTTGCGGACCCGGAGGCGGCGTGCGAACACGCCCTCGCCCTCCTGGATCAGGGTGCCGACTGGCTCGATATCGGCGGGGAAAGCACGCGGCCCGGCGCGCAGCCCGTGAGCGAGGTGGAGGAGATGGACCGGGTCCTGCCCGTCATCGAAGCGATCCGCGCCGCGCACCCCGAGGCTCTCATCTCCATCGATACGGTCAAGCCCGGCGTGGCCGGCGCGGCCATCGGGGCGGGCGCGTCTATGTGGAATGATGTCAACGCCCTCACCAGCGAGGGCGCGCTGGAGATGGCCGCGGGGCTGGGGCGCCCGGTCTGCCTCATGCACATGCAGGGCGAGCCGCGCACCATGCAGGACGCGCCGCGCTATGATGATGTGGTGACCGATGTGGCGCGCTTCCTGGGCCAGCGCGCAGGCGCGGCCATGGCGGCGGGGGTGGCGCGCGAGCATATCCTGCTTGATCCCGGCATCGGGTTCGGCAAGACGCTGGACCATAATCTGGCGCTTCTGGGCGCGCTGGAGCATTTCGCCGGGCTCGGCTTTCCGATCCTTCTGGGCGCCTCGCGCAAGCGCTTCATCGCCGGTATCGATCCCTCCGCGACAAACACTGCAGCCCGGCTGGGGGGGTCGCGGGCGGCGGCGCTGTATGCGGCGCGCGCCGGCGCAGCCATGGTGCGCGTCCATGACGTGCGCGAAACCGTGCAGGCATTGGAGGTCCAGGACGCCATGCTTCAGGCGCGCCTGTGACGCGCGTGGCGCCCGAGACGCTGGCCGATTTCGCGGCGCTGGGGGCGGATGAGATCATCGATGTGCGCTCGCCGGGCGAGTATGCGCAAGACCACATGCCCGGTGCGCTGAGCCTGCCCGTGCTGAACGATGACGAGCGCGCGCGGGTGGGGACGATCTATGTGCAGGAAGACCCCTTCCTGGCGCGCAAGATCGGCGCGGCGCTGGTGGCGCGCAACACGGCGGACCATATCGAAAAAATGCTCTCAGACCGCCCCGGCGGCTGGCGTCCGCTGGTCTATTGCTGGCGCGGCGGCCAGCGCTCGCGCGCCTTCGCCACCATATTGTCCGAGATCGGCTGGCGGGTCAGCGTGCTGGACGGCGGGTATCAGCGCTATCGCCGCGCCGTGCGCCAGCGCGTCTATGACGCGCCTTTCCCCGCGCCCCTGATCCTCATTGACGGCGATACCGGGGCGGCCAAGACGGCGGTGCTGGACCGGGTGCGGGCGCTGGGCGGGCAGGTGATTGATCTGGAGGGCCTCGCCAACCATCGCGGCTCGCTGTTTGGCGCCCTCACCGCGCCCCAGCCCAGCCAGAAAGCCTTTGAAAGCGCGCTCGCCGCCGCCATCGACGCGCTGGACCCGGCCCGGCCCGTGCTGGTGGAAGCGGAATCGAGCAAGATAGGCGCGCGCATCCTGCCCCCCGCCCTGTGGAGCGCCATGGCCGATGCGCCGCGCCTGGTCAGCAGCGCCCCTTTGGAGGCCCGCGCCGCCTATCTCGCCCGCGCCTATGGCGATATCGCCGATGACCCGGCCCGCCTCGCCGCCCTCATCGAACGCCTTCAGCCGTTTCACGCCAGGGCGTTGATTGAAGAGTGGCGCACCCTCGCCGCAGACGGCGCGCTGGAAGCCCTCGCCGCCAGCCTGATGGCCGAGCACTACGACCCAAGCTACGCCCGCCAGCGCACGCGGTTCGAGCCCCATGTGCGCGGGCGGTTCGAGACGCAGGCGCTGGATGCGGAGAGTATTGATGCGCTGGCGCGGGCGGTGCTGGAGGCGATGGGGGGTTAGGGAGATAGGGGGCGGGGCCGGCCCGCTCTTTCCCTCCCCCGAAGCGGGGAGGGTGGCTGAGCGAAGCGCAGCCGGGTGGGGGCGCCGCCGCAAGGCGGCAGCTCAAAATCCTGCACCGGGCGGCGCCATGCCCCCCCCCCCCCCCCCCGCGGACCGCCCGGCCCCCCCCCCCCCCCACGGGGGGGGG